>CBIHQZ010000127.1:0-10462 GCA_966212315.1 uncultured Myxococcales bacterium | reverse complement strand
CCGCTCACGCACCCGCGCCGCCGAGTCCGCCAATCGCGCAGCCGCGACCGGTCGCGCAGCAGCCGGCGATTCCGCCCACGACGCCGCAGCCCGCTCAACCCGCGCCGCGGCGCGTGCAGCCTGCGGCTGGCGATGCGCTGGTTCAGCAGGGCTCGTCGGTCGCGTCGCAACTTCAGTATGCATCGCAACAACTCGCGTACAGCGATCCGGGACGCGCCCAGCGACTCGCCGAGGACGCGGCGCGACTGCAGTACGAAACCGACCAGATTCGCGCGATGGAGACGCAGGTTCGCGAACTGCAGTCCGTCGATCCCGGAACGGCGCAGCAGCTTCGCGCGGCGACCGATCGTCAGCGCGTGCGGCTGCAGCGCATGATCGAGCGCTTCACGCACGATTGATCGCACCCGACTTCGATCGATGACCGGCACGGGAGCGCGCTACCATCCGCGGAGGTTCTCCGCGTGAAACCGCGCACCGTCATTCGTGCACTCGCAGCCGCCGCGATCGTTCTCGCCGCCGGAGGTCTCGCGACGCGTTTCCTGCTCGTGAACGATACCGGTCCGCGTCCGCGTATCATCACGCCGAGCGATGCGCACGCGACCCCGTCCGAGTCGAGCGGCGCGCATGCTCCGTCGATCGCAGGGCTCACGATCTCGAATGTCACAGGGCCCGTCGAGCGCCGCGCCGAAGGTGAGTCGGAGTGGCACGCTGTGCATGCCGGCGAGACCATCGCCGCGCACGAGTCGTTGCGCACAGGATCGGGCGGCGCCGCGCTGCTCGAACTCCAAGATCACACGACGGTGTGGCTGTGGCCCGAATCGCAGGTCAGCGCCGATCGCCTCGACGACGAACTCGCGCGGATCGGTCTCGAAGGCGGTCGTCTCGATCTCAACGTCACCCAGAGCGCCACGCGATCGGTCGAAGTTCATGCCAACGACGGCGGCGCTACCGCGGTGACCCACGGCGCCCGGTTCTCGATCATCGTCGACGGCGCACACGTCGCCACGGTGGCCAATCGTGAAGGCGAGGTCGATGTGTTGAGCGGCAACGGCCGCGTGCGCGTGCCTCCGGGAATGCAGACGCGCGCGCGTCCGGGCGCGGCCCCCGAAATGGTGGTGCCGATTCCGACCGAGTTGCTTCTCGAGGTCGACTGGCCGATCGCGCCGGTGCGCGGGAGGGCCACGACGATTCGGGGTCATGCGCCGGCCGGTGTGCTCGTGTCGATCGACGGCGCGCGTGTGGTCGTCGACTCCACCGGCAGCTTCGAAGGAAACGTTCCGCTGCGCGAAGGGGAGAATCGCGTGGTGGTTCACGCGGTGGACGTCAACGGTCACGAGCAGACGCGGCGTTCACCGCCGATACGCGTCGACAACAGTCCTCCCCACGTCAACTCGCACGGGCAGTGGCAGTGAATCGTTTTGTAGCGGTCGTCGCGCTGGCCGCGACTTTGGCGATCGCCCCTGGCCTGGCGATCGCGCAGTCCGCGGCGAGTCCGTCGTCGGAGCTGGCAACATCGCCATCCGACACGCGGTCGCAGTGGTCCGTCGCCGTGTCCCAATCGGCGTTGCGGCTCGGCGTCGAACATTCGGCGCGCATCGATGTGCGGGGTCCGGATGTCCTGGTCTCCGAACTCGAACTGCGAGCGTCGGTCGGTTCCGTTCACGACGTCACCCGCGTCGGGCCGGGCGCGTTCACCGCGCGCTACGACGCACCGGTCTCGCGCGCGCCCGACGTCGCGCTGATCATGGCGCGCAGCGATTCTGCTCCCATCCCCGGGGTCGCTGCCATCGCCCTTGCAGGACGCTACCGGCTGACCGTCGACGTCGAGCCGAATGCACGAGTGACTGTGCAACTCGCCGACGGCACGACCCACCGCGCCGTCGCGCCGCGCAGTGGCGTGCTCGATGTCGTGATGCACGTTGCGCCGGGGATCGATCGTGCGCGTCTGCAAGCGACGGACGCCGGTGGCAACGAGACGGAACGCATGGAGCCGATCCAGGGAATCGCGCTCCATCGAATGCTTCTGTTACGCGCGCCGTCGTCGATCACGGACCGCGCCATTCGCTGGTTCGTGATCTCCGCGTTGCCGTCGGGCGCGCTCGCAGATGCAATCCCCGACACGATCGAAGTGACCGGAGGCCTCGGTGCGATCGAACGCCGTGCATCGGGTGTCTTCGAAGTGCGCGTGAATCCCGCGCGTCGAGCGGATGCCGCCGTCGTTGCAATCGCGCTGCACGAAGCGAACGTCGACGTGACACCCAGCCGGGACGAGATCGTCGTGCCCGCGAATCGCCCCAGCAGCTTGCAGCTGTCTGGACCCGAGCGATTGCGTGCAGGAGAAGTCGCGGTTTTTCAGCTGATCGTGGACGACGAGGGCGGCGAAGCAGTGACCGGGCTCGCGACGCGCATCGGCGGCACGTTCGCAGGCGCGTCGGCGCGTGTCGAAGATGCGGGGCTCGCGTATCGCGTCGTGGTGACGTCGCCCGAACGCGTGGGGCGCGGCGAGTTGGTCGTGCGGTTGCCGATGGAAGGGGGGCCGCTCGAGGTACGTCGCGCACTCGTCGTCGACGCCGGACCGCCCGCGCGCATCGATGCCGCGGTTGCGCAGCCCCTCCGCGTGGGAACGTCGCGCGAAATCACGCTCACTGCGCACGACCGATTCGGCAACCCGGCGTCGGTCGGCAATCCGTCTTTGTCCGCGTCGAATGCGGTGCTGCGAAACGTGCGCGTGCGCGGCGGCGTGATCGACGCGACCATCGAGCCGACCGCGGTGAATCCCGGCATCACCGTCGTCGTGGACTATTCGGTCCGGCAGACGATCGCGTTGCGCGCGCAGCCGATACCCGAGCGTTCGGTCGTGCTCTCCGGCGGTGCTTTCGTACGCACGAATTTCGGCGCGACCGTCTTCGCGGGGGGACGGCTCTCGCTCATTGCGCAGTTCCCGATCGTGCAGGCGTGGGACGTGCTCGCCGCGTTCGACGCCGGCGTAGAGGGCGCGATCGTTTCCGACATGCAAGGCAATCGCGTGATGCTGCTCGCGGTTCCCACGACCGCACGCGTCGGCATCCAACGTCGACTCGACCACTGGCGGTTCGGGCTCGTAGCGGGCGCGGTGCTTCGAGCCGCTCGCGCGAACACCACGTACGCGAGCGGGACAATGGCTTCGGAGTGGTCCGTCGCGCCAGGAGCCGCTGCGACCGCGGTGATTCGGTACGCGACTGCCTTCGGAACGTTCGGTGTCGAACTCGGTGTCGAAAGCGGCTCGCTCGACACACCTCACGCGCGCGGTACGCTCGGTGGGCTCCAGGCCATGCTCGGATGGGGAATCGCGCTGTGATCACGCCGCCGAAAAGCTCTGCGACTCGTTCCCGGGGCGCGACTCGTGCGCTGACGTGCGGCCTTGCGTGCGTCGCGATTTCCGCGTGCACCGCCAACCCTCCGCGGATCCGTTCGGCGTCACCGCTTCGTATGCTCGAAGGCACGAGTGCCACGGTCACGCTCGACACCGACGGCTGCTCACCGGCTTTCGACATCGATCGCGGCG
Organism: uncultured Myxococcales bacterium; assembly: GCA_966212315.1. Classification (GTDB taxonomy): domain Bacteria; phylum Myxococcota_A; class Polyangia; order Polyangiales; genus CBIHQZ01. The sequence goes on along the minus strand of CBIHQZ010000127.1, from coordinate 6,918 downwards.
CGCTCGGTGCGATCGGTGCGAGCTTGCGAATCACCGGACTGCCCGCGCCGATCGCGACGACGCGACTCGAGGCCGAACAGTTTTCGGCGGATGTACCCGGAACATTGACCCCCGGCCTGCACCCGTTCTCGCTCGTGCTCGATGACGGACGATCGGCCGCGTCGAATTCGCCTCTCGAAGTCGTGCCGCTCGAGCCCGCGGTCACGACGATCGAATCGAGCCATGTCGCACTGTCCTTCGGCGAACGCGAAATTCCGCTTTCGATCACGGTGACGAATCGAAGCGCGTGCGCGGTGCACGACCTCGACATTCGACCGACGTTCCGACAGCTGAACCACCCCTTGTCGTTGGCAACACGCGGTCCCGGATTGGCGTCGATCGCCGGTGGTGCGACGTCGACGCTCGAGTACGAAGTGGATCTCGACGACCCGAGCGTCCAGGAAGGTCCGCTCTATGTGAGCGCGCGTTCATTCGGCGGCGCACGAACGGGGGCGGAAGGATGCACCGGCGACACGCAGCTCGCGATCGAGGCGCCGGATCTCGTGTGGACCGTCGTGGCGTCGTCGCATCAGGTGCTCGATGTCACGCAGTTCACCGTGCGCAACATGGTCGGCCACAATCGCTACATGTTCGACGTCCGTATCCACAACGGTGGCTCGGTCGATCTCACGATCGATTCGGTGTCGGTTTCCAGCGTGCCACCGGGCTTCACGGGCACCGCCGGACTGTTGTCGGGGCGAAACGCGATGGTCGGCGACAATCGGTACAACTCGGTCGCCGTCGACGCGCCCGTCGTCACCATGTCGACGCCCTTCGACGTGTCGTTTGCCGTGACCGCCCGCGACAGCGCCGGAATGCTGTATTCGTCGACGATGTCAGCGAGCCCAGCGACGGTTACGGTCGATCCGCAGTGATCGAAGAGTTCTCAGCGTAGCGCTGCGGTCGTGCGCTTCGCCGACTTCTTCGCCGCACTCTTGGCGGACTTCTTCGCTGTCGCGCCCGGCTCACCGCGGCGCTTCGCCTTGGCGCGCTTTGCACTCTCGCGTTTGGCGCGGCGTCGACGCTCTTCCACTTCGATGCCCGCGTCGATCACACGCTCGGCCACCGCGACGTGACGCCATCCGAGCAGCGCGTGTTCCTTGCCATCGACATTCTGGATCGAGTGGAAGAACTGCTCGATCTCGCGCAGCAGCCGGCGCGGCAGATCGTGCAGATCGCGATGCTGTGACCAGGTCTTCGCGTCGGTCGAAACCGCGATGAGCCGATGGTTCTCCTTCCCCTCTTTCTTCGCGAGGAGCACGCCGATCGCGCGCGCGCGCACCACGCAACCCGGGTAGGCGGGTTCGTCCATCAGAAGGAGCACATCGAGCGGATCGCCATCGCCGCCGCGCGTGTACGGGATGTACCCGAAGTCGTACGGAAACGAAGCGCCCGCGAAGAGCACGCGATTGAGTCGGAACAGTCCGAGCTTCTCGTCGTACTTGTATTTGTTTCGCGAACCGCGCGGCGTCTCGACCACGACGTGGATCGCGCCGGGGGCGGGTCGGGCCTTCAGCCGATCCCAGGGTGTCTTCGGCATCGGTCGGCGACAATACTCGCCGCTCTCGCGGTTGCGAAGCGACGCGTTTGCCGCTGTTCGCCGGGCGATCGAGCTCGCTTCGCCGTGACGCACGTCGGCATCGAGTCGCACCGTGAGCGAGCGCAGCCATGCAGGCGTTTGGCCAGCACCCAAGAGGAGCCGCATGCAACGCACCGAAGCTTCGCCGAGACCCATCACGCGTATCGAGATCACGCCGCGTGGGATTCTCTACGTACTGCTGGCTGCCGCGGGCGTGTGGTTGCTGGTGCAACTGTGGGAGATCGTGATCGTCCTGATCGCGGCGCTGGTGCTGGTCGGCACGCTCAATCCTGTTGTCGCGGCGCTCGAGCAACGCGGGGTACGTCGGGGATGGGCCATCGCGCTGGTCTTCGTGGCGATGCTCGCCGCGCTTGTCGTCGTCGCGATGATTTCGATCCCGCCGCTCATCTCGCAGCTCACGGATCTCAGCCATCGAATCCCGGAGTTGCGCGCGAGACTCGTCATGAAGCTCGAGACGACTTCCCCGATGCTCGCGCCCCTCGTGCGTGCCGCGACGCCCACCAACTCCTCGTCGTTCGTCGAGCGGGCCGCACGGTTGCTCCTCGCGTGGTCGCCTCGCATCGCCGAAATGGCCACGCTCACCGTCACAACGCTGTTTCTTGCGTTGTACTTCATCGCCGATCGCGAGCGAACGCAGGGGCTTGCGTTCGCGCTCACACCGCGGCGCTATCACCTGCGGCTGGCGCGGGTGCTGATTCACCTCGAGACCATCGTAGGCGGCTACGTGCGCGGGCAGGTCGTGACCTCGCTCGCGATGGCGGTGTTCACATTCGTTCTGCTCACGGTGCTTCGCGTTCCGAACGCGATGGCGCTCGCGGTCTTTGCGGGCGTCACCGATGTGTTGCCGTTCGTCGGCGGTTTGCTCGCTACGACGCCGGCGGTGCTCTCGGCGCTGACGCGCGGGTTCGGTCCCGCGACGATCGTGCTGGTCGCGATGATCGTGTACCAGGAGTTCGAGAGCCGCGTGCTCGTTCCGCGCGTTTACGGCAGCGTTCTCCGGCTTTCGCCGGCGATGGTTCTCGTTGCAGTGCTGATCGGTGGAAAGCTGTTGGGCATCGTCGGCGCGCTGCTCGCGATTCCGATGGCGGCTGGAATCCAGATGCTCGTTCAGGAACTGCGACTCGGGTTGCCCGGCGACGACATCGATGACCAGAGCCTGCGCGACCGCGACGAGAAGGCAGAGCAGGTGTACGCGGCGCGAACCGAGGGGGCGCCGGCCAAAGAAGCGGCGGTCGTCGCGGTGGCACTCGCGACCGCGATTCGTGACGCGGATGCCGAAGTCGTGGGCGACAAGCCGGCTGCGGCGGAGGTGCCATTGACCGGCGGCGAGGGCGACGACGCAAAAGCGAAGTGACGCTCGGCAGAGCGGCGCGCTATCAACGCCGTCATGCGAGCTGTGCGTGGGGCGCTGGGTGTGGCGCTGTCGATCGGATGCTTCGCGGTCGCATGTCGCCGGAAGGCGCCGGCACCGGCGCCGCGCGTACGGCCCCGAGCAGCGGTCGCGAACGTTGCCGCGCCGGCATTGTTCGCGGACCCGCAGACGACGACGCTGACGCCGACGCATCCGCTGTCGACGCGCCGACTTCTCGGCCCGTCGTTCGCGGCGGTCGACAACGCGATGGCGGCCCTCGCGCCCGATGGAACGATGCGATGGCTCGAACCCGACGCACACGGTGTTGCCGGCGTGCACGAGTCTGCCTCGCCGTGCCGCTTCGATCCGTCACGCCACGCGACCTCGTGGATCCTGTCGCCGCGCGTCGCGCTCGATGGCGCGGGACACGCTTGCTGCATTCACGATGGCGACGGCGCGAATCCGCAAGGCGCGTACTGCGCGGACCTGCGCCGTGATCCGGTCGTATGGCAACGCGCGCACACTCCCAACGTCGCCACTGGCGTCGGTTCGGGTGCGGGGGCGATCGCGCTGTTTCGCGACGACGTCTGGTGCACGACCGACGGCGGTGCGCACGTCTCGGCCACGTTTCGCGGCGACGCGGAGCAGATCGTAGGCATCGCCTCGTGCGATCGGCAGGGACGAGCGGTCGCCGTGGCGGGGACGCGCTCTCTCGGCGGCGAGCGTTCGCAGACCATCCGATCGGCCGCGCCGGGTGAAGGTCTCGTGCTCGTTCCCGATTCGCCACGCGGAGCACCGATCGACGCGCGCATCCTGGCGAACGGCGCCATTGCAGTGCTCATCGAGTACACCGCGCCCACGCTGTTCACTCGCATGCCCGACGGCACTTCGCACACCGAGCGACTCGCGATTCCCGGCGCACTCGCGCTCGGTGCATGGGGCGATCACACCGTGCTCACTCGCTCGGGGCGCGCGTTCGTGGCGTTCGATTCGCGCACCGGCGAACGCCGCGCACGCACGGTCGATCTCACGGGTGCGGGCGTGGTGAGTGGCACGCGGATCGGCACCGATCTCGCCGCGTTCGCGAACGACGGCTCGGTGATGGCATTCGCGACCCAGTGAGACCGTTCGCTAGGGCTGACCGAAGATGCGCCGATGCGCGGCCCAGCACGCTTCGCTCGCGGCGAATCGCAAGGCGTCGACCATGATGGGGTGCGCCGCGAGGAGCTTCTTGCGTTCGTCGATGGACACCGAGGCGAGCGCGTCGGGCGCGATGCGCTGCGCGACGACGCGTAGATCGCGTGTGAACACGACGCCGAGACGCAACGCGCGCTTGCGCTCTTCGTCCTCCCACGCCGGTAGTTCACGCCGCACGTCGCCCGGCTGTTCTTCCACCAGACGCTCGATCTCCTTTCGCACGCGGCGCGGGAGGACCGAGGACACACGCTTGCGCAAGTCGCGGTAGCCAGGGCCGTCGGCGTTGGGATCCGCGGCCGTCTCGCAGAGCATCTTCAACTGATCGCTCGCGAGCGATACGCCCGCGACCGATGCCGCCGCGATGCGCCCGCATGCCGAAGCGGCTTCGAACGTCACACGGCCGTTCGCGCCATCGGCGAAGTACTCCGGCCCGAGTACGATCGCGCGCGGATCGGAGAGCACGGGACCCGCATCGCGAGGCCCGCCGCGGAGCAACACCACCGGGCCCGCGCCGAGCGATCCGCTCACCGCGCGAACCGTCCCGGTCGCGGAGACGCTGTCGGGCACACGCGTGAGGCCATGCAGCGACTCCTGCCCGCTCGGGAAGATCTCGTGCAGGTGCGGGTCGATCAGCGACAAGACGCGACGAACGAAACGCGCGCGCGTCGGTCCGACGAGCAGCTGAAGTGCATCGTCCGCGCCGAGCGCATTGGCCTGCGGCGGTGGGGCGACCGCGAGTGCGAGTGCGCCTTCCAGCTGTGCGCCGCCTTCGCCGAGCAGTGACACGGCCGATCCCATCAGCGCAGCCGCGCCGCCGAGACCGAGGCGCTGACACACCGTCATCAATCCGCGATACGCCGCGGCGTTGCACGGGTCGAACTCGATCACTCGCCGGAACTCCGCAACGGCCGCGTGATCGTTGCCGCCGAGCAATCCGTTGGCGAGCGCGATGCGTGGCTCGATCGCGTCGGGGAACGCTTCGATCGCTGCGCGCAGGTGCGTGTCGGCGGGTTCGATGGCGCGGAGTTTGTCGCGGTAGGCGCGCGCGACCGACATACGCAGCGGAAGCACGCCCGGGGCCTTCGGCGACGTAGCCGCGATGGCTTCGTCTCCGAGCGTCGCGAACGCGCCCCAGTCTTCCGATCGCAGGTAATGGTCGTCGAGCAGCGGCACCACCGCCGGCTCCTGCGTGGCGAGTGCGAACGCTTGCGAGGCAGACGCATGGCTGCCCGGATGATCGGCGAGACCCTTGCGCTGCACGTCGGATAGCGCGAGCAACGCGCGCGCGCGATCGACGGCGCCGCCGGCGCTCGTGAGTTCGACGAGAAGGTCGCGCGCGCGCGGCGCATCACCCGCGAGAAGGGACAGCTCCGCGAGCTTCTCGGTCACCGGACGATCGGCCGGGTCCGCGCGGTGCAGCGTCTCGAGCAGGGTCCGCGCCTTGTCGTAGTCGCGCACGTGCAGCGTCCAGATACGCGCTTGCGCGAGGAGTGCCTCGCGCTTGAGTGCGCCGTCCTGGAGCACGCTCACGAGACGCTCGTAGGTTTGCGCGGCGTCCTGCCAGTGTTGCTCACGTTCGTGAAGACGCGCGAGCATGCCGATGAGCGCAGGTTCGTCGCGTCGCACGACGAGTGCGCGGTCGAGATCAGCGATCGCACCGCGGGGATCACCGAGCCGGTCGGCAAGGATCGCCGCGCGCGATGCGAGCAGGCGTGCCCTGGCCGCATCGTCCGTGAGCACCGCCGCTTGTTGTCCCATCACGGTCGCAACGCCCGCCCAGTCGCCGGCCGACTCGAGCAGCGCGACGGCACGCTGATACGCGCGGGGATGGGTGGGATTCTTCCCGAGGACCACGCGATAGAGCGTCAACGCTTCGCGCGGATCGTGGAGCTTCTCGCTGGTGATGTCCGCGGCATCGACGAGCGCATCGGCAACGTTCTGCGGATGGGTCGCGACGGTTGCAGCTCTCTGCGCGAGACGCGACATCGACGGCGCGTCGCCCGCGGTCTCGCGAAGGCGCCGCATGCCGGCGATGGCCGGCAGGTAGTCGGGCGTTGCCTCGAGTGCCTCGCTGTACGCTGATTCGGCGTCCGCGTGCCGACCGGCCGTTTCGCTCATCGCGGCTGCGACGAAGAGAAGCAGCGTGCGCGTCGGCGCATCGGGTGACATCCGCGCGCGGCCGACGAGGGCCTGCGCAAACCGCGGATCGGGCGGTCCGAGAAGCAGCGCGCGCGCGACGCCTTCGAGACCCGCGACGTCCTGCGCATGCACCTGCAGCGCGGCCGACCATGCATCGAGCCGTTCTTCCGCGGGGCCACCACCGAACTCGAGAAGCAGTGCTCTCGATCGGAGCAATGCGAGCGCGAGTCGCGCATCGTTGGTCGCGGTCGCGGCCGCATGCAGCCATTGTGCGACGGTCCCGGCCGCCGCTTCCGTGCGCGCGATTCGAAGGCGATCGTACGTGACGACCGTCGCGGCGGACCCGGTCGCGAGTGCCTCTTCATAGAGCTGCGCGGCGCGAGGCAAGTTGTTCAAGCGGTACTCGTTGAGCCGCGCGAGACGCACGAGAATGCGAAGACGGGCTCCCGAGTGCGTGGCCCGCGCGAGCAACGATTGCAGCAGCGCGTCGACGCGTTGCCACTCACCCGAACCTTCGCGCAGGCGAATCAACCCCCACTTCGCGCCTTCGTGATCGGGCACCGCGGCCAGGGCCTGTTCGTAGTGCGTCGCC
>CBIHQZ010000126.1:0-10485 GCA_966212315.1 uncultured Myxococcales bacterium | reverse complement strand
TCTCCGGTGTCGATCCATCCGTTCTCCATCGGCGCGTGACCATGATATCCGCGCATCACTGTCGCACCACGAACGCGGATCCGTCCCACGTGCCCGGCCTCCAACACGCCTCCCGCTTCTCCGACGATCTCGATCTCGGTGCCGTTCACAGGGCAGCCCGAACCGCGGCGAGCAGTCGGGATGTCCCCGAGTGATTGCACCGTGACCTGCGAACACGCCTCGGTGAGCCCGTAAGTCGTCAGTGCGTGGATCCCGCGACCTGCGCATTCCTCGAGCAGATCGAACGAACACGCCGCACCACCGACGAGCATCGCGCGACTGCGGGCGATCACGTTCGAGCGGTCGTGCTCGAGCAACGCACGAAGCATCGTCGGCACCACGGACAGAAGCGTGACGCCGTCGCGTTCGATCGCACGGATCACCGCGTCGGGGTCGAACCGCGGCTGCAACACCACCGCGCGCCGAGCGATCAGACATCGCGTGAGAATGGACAGACCACCCACGTGGCAGAGCGGCATGCACAAGAGCCAGCGGTCGTCGTCGCGCCATCCGAGATTGAGCGCGCTCGCGTGCGCGCTCGCGACGAAGGCACGCCGCTGCAGCACGGCCCCTTTCGCGCGTCCGGAGGTACCCGAGGTGTAGAGCGTGGCGAGCGGTTGTTCGCTGTCGATGCGATCGGGGAACGCCCGCTCGTTGGCGTCGTCACGCAGCAGTTCGTCGATCGCTCCATCGTCGAGCGTTGCCGTTACGTCAGCGTCGGCGATCTGCGCCGCGCGCTCGCTCACGGTCAGTCGCGGATGAATCGGGACGAAGGGAATGCCTCGCGCGATCAACGCCTGGATCGTCACGAACGTCTCGAAGCGATTGCTCGCATCGATGGCAACGCGTGTCGCTCCGCCGAAACCGCGCGCCGCCAGGACGCCTTCGGCGCGTGCAACATGGACGTCGAGTTGCGCGAACGTATGCGTTCCGCGCTCGGACCGAAGGGCTTCGCGCGCGGCGTCGTCTCTCGCTGCGCTCGCGATGGAAAGTCGGTCATCCATGCAGCAACCGCCGGTCGCTCGAAGTGAGGCCCACGCCAGGATGCGATGAAGAAATTACGACGCCCGCGCGCGCGAGTTGCGGGATCTCGACGCGCGGCCACACCGCGAGGCCACCGTGAACATCGAGTCCGCATGCACGCGCGCTGCCGAGCGAGCAGGCGAGTTCGCAGGCAGCGGCCAACGCGATCGGGCCGTCGAACAGATGGGTGACCACGACGCCCATGCCTCGCATCGAGGCGCGCGCGGCGAGTTCGCGACATCGAGCAAGACCTCCGAGCAGGGCCGGCTTCAACACGATCGCTCCGCAGCCGGGTGCGTCGAAGATCGCGTCCGCGAAGCGCGAATCGCACAGTGATTCATCGGCCGCCCATGGTGCCGCGCACGCGCCGAGGGTGAGCAGTTCGAGCCCCGCGACAGGTTCTTCGACGAACTCGGGTTCCACCACGGCGAGACGCGCCAGGTGCCTGCGCGCATCGTCCCGCGACCAGGCGCCGTTTGCATCGAGACGCAGCGCGAAGGGTGCGCCCGCTTCATCTCGCATCCGCTTCAGGGCATCGAGTTCGCGTTCGAACGGAACGCCCTCGCGCCCGATCTTCACTTTGACGGTGCGAATGCCACGCGCGAGATGTGCGCGAACGCGCCTGACCCATTCCTCGAACGGCGCCGACGCATCGATCACTGCGCTCACGGGAACCTCCGTGCCGCGCGAGGCACCGAATAATGCGGCGATCGACTCGCCCTCCCGCTGCCCGCGCAGATCGAGAAGCGCGCACTCCGCCGCGAATCGCGCCGCCGGGGGCGAAACTCCGGCGAGCGCATCGAGCGAACCATCGAACGCGTTGAGCGCTTGCACGCAGTCGTCGATGGACTCGCGCGAATAGCCGGGTAGCGGCGAGCACTCCCCGATTCCCACCCTCCCCGCGTCGTCCTCGATGCAGAGCAGCGCGCCTTCACGCATGCGCCACGTGACTCGCGCGTTGCCGAGTGCGTCCACGCTTGCTGCGCGCCGCGTCACCTTGGTTCGCACGGCGTCCATTCAGGAGAGCGCGATGCCGGCCGCGAAGAGCGCGCCGTGCGCGAGGAGAAGTTTCGCGGTGCGTGCGAGTGCGGCGTTGAGCACCGGGCCCGCCGTTTCGCGGCGGATCGTGCGTGCGAGCGACACTGCGATCGGCACGGTGACGAGCGCCAGGAGCAGCCACGGCGATCGACGCATGACGGCGCACGCGATCGGGACCGCGTACGCCAGCACGAGGAGCACCACGTATTCCGCGACGCCGAACGCGCGGCCGAAGCGCACCACCACTGTGCGCTTCCCCGCTTTCACATCGGTCGCCCCGTCGCGAACGTTGTTCACCACGAGGATCGCCGTCGCGAGCGCACCGACGGGGATCGACGCGGCGATCGCCATCCACGGCACCGATGCGGTCTGCACGAAGACGGTGCCGCACACCGCGACGAAGCCGAAGAACACGAACACGAACAGATCGCCGAGGCCGTTGTATCCGAGCGGGTAGGGCCCACCCGTGTAAGCGATGCCGGACGCGATCGACACGATGCCGATGACGAACACCGGCCATCCCGCCACCGCGAGGAGGTACGTCCCCGCGAAGGTCGCCAACGCGAAGCTCGCGATCATTCCGATGCGCATCGCGCGCGCATCGAGCAGACCCGCCTGCGTCGCTCGCACCGGTCCGAGACGCTCCTCGGTGTCGGCTCCCTTCTCGTAGTCGAAGACGTCATTGGCGAAGTTCGTTCCGATCTGAATCCACATCGCACCGAGCAGCGCGGCGAGGGCCGGCCCGATGCGAGCGTGATGCATCGCGTGCGCGATCGCGGTCCCGACCAGCACCGGGACCACCGCCACCGCGAGTGTCGCCGGGCGCGCGGCCAGCACCCACGCGCGCAGCGAGCCGGGACGGATTCCGACCGCGCTCGATGCAGTGCTCATGGGAAGCGCTTGAACTTCTTGAAGTCGGGTTTGCGCTTCGCGAGGAACGCCTCTTTGCCTTCTTTCCCCTCGTCGGTGAGATAGAAGAGCAGCGTCGCGCTCCCGGCGAGTTCCTGAAGCCCCGCCTGCCCGTCGCAATCGGCGTTGAGCGATGCCTTCAAGAATCGCAGCGCGGTGGGGCTGTTCTGCAAGATCTCGCGACACCACTGCACTGTCTCGCGTTCGAGGTCCGCGAGAGGCACCACGCGATTCACGAGGCCCATGTCGAGCGCTTGCTTCGCGTCGTACTGCCGGCACAGAAACCAGATCTCGCGCGCTTTCTTCTGCCCCACGATGCGCGCCATGTACGAAGCGCCGTAGCCGCCGTCGAAGCTCCCGACCTTGGGACCGGTCTGCCCGAACTTCGCGTTGTCGGCCGCGATGGTGATGTCGCAAAGGAGATGGAGCACGTGGCCGCCGCCGATGGCGTACCCCGCGACCATCGCGATGACGGGCTTCGGAAGGGTGCGGATCTGTCGCTGCAGATCGAGCACATTCAGGCGCGGGATACCGTCGTTGCCGACGTAGCCGCCGTTGCCGCGCACGCGCTGGTCACCACCCGAGCAGAAGGCATTGGGACCCTCGCCCGTCAGGACCACGACACCCACGTTCGCGTCGTCGCGCGCGTCGTCGAACGCGCGCCGCATCTCCGTCACCGTCTGCGGGCGAAACGCGTTGTGCACCTCGGGACGATTGATCGTCACCTTGGCGATGCCGTCGTCGCTCTTCTCGTACTTGATGTCCTCGTAGCCTTTGACCGCGGTCCAGCGCACTTCACTCATCGACTTGTTCCTTTCGAAGAACCGACTCGTTCGAGATCTCGCGCTCGAGCAGTGCCGCGAGGGCAGCGGGTGCTTCGAACGCAACGTTGTGTCCGGCACCGACGATCACGTGGTGCTTCGCCGAGGGCGCGGTCCGCGCGATGGATGCGCCGAGCGCGGTGAACTTCGCGTCGAGACCGCCAGTCACGACGGTGATCGGCAGCGACGCGCGTGGAAGGTCACTCCAGTACGACGGCATGCGACCGAGACCCAGTGTGCGCAGCGCCCACGCGATGCCCGCGGACGTGTGCTCGCTTCGCTCGGCGCGCTGGCGAGCGCGTGCCTCGGATGAGACATCCGCCTGCGTGGCGAAGATCGGCAGCGCGGCCCACTCGTCGGCGAAGCGCTCCACGCCGATCGTCGTGACGCGCGATGCCAGTTGTTCCTCCCACGCGATGCGCGTCGCGCGTTCGTGCGGGTCACGCAGCCCTGCATCGACACCGATCAGCACAGCTCCGCGCCATCGCCCCGGCATGCGCAGCGCGAGCGCGAGCGCAACGCGCGCGCCCATGGAATATCCGACCAGCCAGGCATGCCGCGGAATGCGGTTGCCGATCTGATTCACGGCGTCGTCGAACATCTCGCTGCACAGGACCGGTGATGGACCGTGTCCGGGCAGCGCGATCGCAGTCGTGCGCCACGAAGATGGAAGCAACGCGCGCGTGGCATCCCACATCGACGGACGTCCGAGGAACCCGTGGAGGAAGACGCACTCGATGCTCACGACGACACCGCGCGGGCCACGTCGCGCCACAGATTCGCGCGGTGCAGAACGCCACGCGTCACCACCGCCTCGATGACGACGTGCGCTGACACACGCAGCGCATCGCGCAACGCGGTCACGAGATCGCCGGCCGATTCGACGCGCGTGTAGTCGAAGCCGAATGCCGCGGCGCAACGATCGAACCGCACGCTCGGTGTGGTGACGAAGAATCGATCGAACGTAGCGGACAGTTCGCGATGCGCGCCGAGCGGGAGTTCTTCGAAGATGCGTCCGCCTTCGTTCTGCACGATCACCACCACGAACGGGCCGGGGACGGCGCGTGCGGCGTGCAGCCCTCCGATGTCGTGCAGCGCGCTCACATCACCGAGGAGCAAGACGACCGGCGCGTCGACCACACTGCGCGCGCCGGCCGCGCCCGACACGAGTCCGTCGATTCCGCTCGCGCCGCGTTGATGCAACACCGTGAGAGCGCGCGTCGAAGGCGGGCAGAACGTGTCGACGTCGCGGACCGGACTGCTGTTCCCGATCGCGAGGACCGTCTCGGCTGGAAGCGAATCGATCACTCGATGCGCGATCACCGCCTCCGTGAGTCTCGGCGCCTCGAGTTCGCGAGCGATGCGCCCCCACGCCGCCGAATCGAGCGCGCGCACGTGTTCGATCCACGCGCCGCGATCGACGCGTTCGAGTCCGTCTGCCAGTCGCTCGGCGACCGATGCAGGATCCGCGAAGACCATCGCGCGCGCGCCGCCGTTCGGATCGCTCCATCCGTGCGGCGCGACGACGTAGCGCTCGACGTTTGCGTGCTCGGCGAGCCACGACGCGTAGCCCGCGGAGGTCGGCGCGCGCCCGATCTCCATGACGAGATCCGCGTCGAAGCGATCGCGTGTACCTCGATCTCGCAGCACGGCGTCGAACGCGCCGAAGCTGCAAACCTCTTCGCACGCGAAGCCGAAGCGCAACTGACTGGTGCCCTCTGCGAGCACGGGCGCGCCGGCGCGCATCGCAAGCGCTCGCACCGCCGTGCGCAATCGCCCTCCGTCCGCCGCGCCCTGCATCGGCCCGCCGACGATGATCGGCCGCCGCGCGCGCGCGAGTGCATCACGCAGCCATGCGATCGATTGCGCGTCGGGCTCACGCGATGGCATCGACGCGAGGGGCGCCCGCGCGGACATCACGCGATCGAACGCGGCTCGCCACGGCTCGGTCGCGGGGATCGGGAGCGGCTCGAGGGGTTTGCGAAACCGCGCATCGACATGCACGGGCCCGGGACTCGCACCGGTGGCGATCGCGACGGCCTGCGCCGCGATTCGTACGGCAGCGCGCATCGCATGCTCGGAAGGATCGGGGAGGCCGACCTCGAGATAGCGGCGGACCTGGTCGCCGAAGAGTTTGACCTGATCGATCGTCTGCGCGGCCCCGCACTCGTACGCGTCCCACGGTCGATCGGCCGTCAGCACGACGAGCGGCAGGCCACACAGGTTCGCTTCGATGAGCGCGGGTAGATAGTGAGCGGTCGCGGTTCCCGAAGTGCAGAGAAGAAGCGTCGGCCGTCCGGTGATGCGCGCCTGCCCGAGCGCGAAGAACGCGGCGGATCGTTCATCGATGACGACGTGCGAGCGGATGGATGGTTCGTTCGCAAGCGCCAGCACGAGCGGCGTCGAACGCGACCCCGGACTGACCACGGCCTCGCGGATTCCCGCGCGCGCGAGCGAAGCGACGACGAGTTCTCCCCACGCGATGTGAAGATTGCCCGCGCTCACGACGCGGCCCCGAGCGCCGCGAGCATCGCCGCTTGCTTCACCGCGGTTTCCTCGTACTCGCGCGCCGCGTCCGAGCCGTCGACCACCCCTGCGCCAGCGAAGAGCCATGCTTCGTTCGCGCGCACCAATGCCGAACGAAGTGCGACCACGAACTCGCCGTTGCCGCTCGCATCGAACCATCCGACGGGCGCGGCATACCAGCCACGCGCACACGGCTCGTGCGACGTGAGCCACGCATCGGCGGGATCGCGTGGAATGCCGCATACCGCCGCGGTGGGATGCAGAGACGCGACGAGGTCGAGCACGTGGGTGTCGCGATGCACGCTCGCAACGATCGGCGTCCAGAGATGGTGAACGTTCCGAAGTGTCTTCACGCGCGGAACAGCGGGCGCATCCCACGCGGTGATGGACGACTCGAGCGCGGCACGGATCCCGTCGACGACGAGTCGATGTTCGTGACGATCCTTGGCGCTCGCGAGCAGCGACTGCGCGTCGTCCTCGTCGTGACCGATGCGCCGCCGGATCGAGCCCGCCAGCGCGTCGGTTTCCACTCGGTCGCTTCGAAATGCGACGAGGCGTTCGGGCGTCGCACCGAGGAACAGCGAGTCGTCCCGTCGAAACGCAAAGCGCGTGCAGGTCGGATACGCGGCGTTCATTCGCTCGATCGCACGCGACACATCGATCGCGGCGTGACTCGCGAGGTGCGTGCGTCGCGCCGGCACGACCTTTTCGAAACGGCGCGCGCGGATCATCCCGAGTGCGTCGCCGACCAGCGAAGCCCACGACGCGAATGCCATCTCCTCGACGCGCACGGCGCCAGATCGAGCAAGCGCAGGAGGTTCCGCGCTGAACGATGCGAGGGTCTCGTCGATCTCCGCGAGGACGCGCGGCGCCTCGAGCATTTCGTTCGCGTGAAGGGCCAACCGCACGATGGCCTCGTCACCGCGCCACGCTGTCGACCATCGCGGCAGCGTAAAGCTCGCGTCACCGAATGCGCGCCATGGAGCGGCATCGCAGTCGCCGGGACGAAACGCGAAGCCGCCGAACAACCGCAGCGACGGTGTGTTCGCGACGCCGCCATCGACCCGCTCGACGACCGTTCGCAAGAGAGCCGCTCCGCACGCACGCACGCGCGCGATGCGATCGGGTCCCGTCGCTTCGATGCGAGCGCTCTCGCCGAAGCAAGCCCACGCCCATCCGTCACCCGCCCCGCCCGCATTCCAGAGAACATCCGGCGTGCGCGCGCCACGGTCACTGGCAAGGGCGCGCGGCATCGCGGCGGTGAGTACGACGAGCGTGTCCGGATCGATTCGCCCGGCGAGTTCGCGCATCACGGATGTCGCGAGGGCCTTCATGACTACGAAGCCGAGCGCGCCGGCGTGGCGACGAACAGACAACTCACGCCGAACGTCAGCGGCACGACGTCGAGCACTTCGAGCCCGGCCGCGCGCATCGAGTCCGCGAAGCGATCGGGCGAGGGAAATGCCGCGATGCTCTCTTGCAGATACCGATACTCGCGCGAGCCCGACAGGAAGGCCCCGACGCGCGGCACGACGTGATGGATGTGAAAGCGCGCGAGTGGCCCGAGAATTCCACCGCGAGGTTCGGAGAGTTCGAGAATCGCGATCCGGCCGCCCGGCCGCGTAACGCGCGCCATCTCACGCAACGCTCTGTCGCGATCCGGAACGTTACGAATGCCGAAGGCCATCGAGATGCCGTCGATGCTGTCGTCCGGGTGATCGAGAGACTCGGCGCCCCCGAACGTCATCGAGACGCGCTCCGCGAGCCGCGCATCCGCGACCTTTCGCGCGCCGATCGCCAGCATGTTGCGCGACGGATCGACGCCCACCACGGTGACACCCGGATGACGCCTGGCGATCATGATCGCGAGGTCGCCGGTGCCTGTGGCCAGGTCGAGTACGCGATGTCCGTCGCGCAGCGCGAGCGCTCGCACCGTGGCGCGGCGCCACCGTTGATCGACGCCCAACGAGATCACGCGATTGAGCAGGTCGTAGCGTCCGGCGATCGCATCGAACATCTCGCCGCTGCCGGGGCGTGTAGTGCTCAGCCCGCGCTCGACATCGCTCATGATGCCACCCGCGTCGTGCCGATGAGATCGCGCAGCATCTCGGGGAGAAGCGCCTGCGGTCCATCGCTGAGAGCGCGCCCCGGATCGTCGTGCGTCTCGATCATCACCCCCGCCGCACCCGCGGCGAGCGCCGCGCGCGCGAGCGGAACGATCAGATCGCGCCGCCCTGCACCGTGCGACGGATCGACGATCACCGGCAATCGATGCACGTGCGCGAGGAGCGCGACACTTCCGATGTCGACCAGATTGCGCGTGGCGCCATCGAAGCCGCGGATGCCGCGTTCGCAGAACACCACGCCGCTCGCGCCGTGCACGAGCAGGTATTCCGCGGACAGCAGCCACTCGTCGACCGTGGCGCTCATCCCGCGCTTGAGGAGCACGGGTCGCCCGGTACGACCCACGGCTTTGAGCAGCGCGTAGTTGTGCATGTTGCGCGATCCGACCTGCACGAGGTCGGCGAACTCGGCGACGAGCGGTACCTCGGGTTCGCCGAGCGCTTCGGTCACCATTCGCATGCCGGTCGCATCGGCCGCGCGACGCATCCATCGCAGCGCCACCTCGCCATGGCCTTGAAATGCGTACGGCGAAGTCCGTGGCTTGAACGCGCCACCGCGGAGGAACGCCACGCCCATCGCGGCGAGACGCTCCGCCATCGACATGATCTGCGCTTCGCTTTCGACCGAACACGGCCCGCACAGGAACACAGGATGTCCTGCACCGATCTGCACGCCGCGAACGTCGACCACGCCACCCTGCGCATCGACGCGCGGGTGCGCCGCGGACTCGGTGGTCACCGTTGCAACGCCATCGATGCGCGCGAGTTCGGTGGGATCCGCCGCTGCCGAGTACGACGCGATCAAGAGATGGCGGGTACCGCTCGTCGCGGCGCGTTCGACCGCGGAGATCCACAGTCCGCGCGCAGTGAGTTCACGGCGGACGGCTTCGAGATCAGCGTCTTGTTCGAGCGAGATGATCATCGCAGCCCTCACTTCTTTCGGTGCAACATCGCTGCAGCGATCTGCGTGAGCGCATCGCGCGCACGGCTCGGTGGCAGCACTTCCAAGGCACTCGCCGCGTCGGCCGACAAACGCCGCGCCAACGCGACGCTCTCGTCGAGTGCACCCGTCGCGCGCAGGCTCGTCGCCGCGCGTTTTTCCAACGCCGTATCCAACGAGGCGCCGCTCGCATCGGCACACGCGTCCTCGATCAACTTGCCCAGCGCCGCATCGCGTTGCACGGCGAGCAGGAGCGGATAGGTCATCTTCCCTTCGCGCAGGTCGGCGAAGAGCGACTTGCCGACCACGCTCACATCGCCGGAGACATCGAGCACGTCGTCGACCACTTGAAACGCGACCCCGAGACTCCGCCCGTATTGCTCGAGCGCCTCGCACCCGGTCCGGTCGACGCCCCCGGCGCGGCCGCCTGCATAGAGCGCCCAGCGGAAGAGGGATGCCGTCTTGCCTTCGACGACGCGGAAGTAGTCGCCCACGCTGCCGCGCATCGAGCCGCGGTTCGCGAGCTGCAGCCCTTCGGCAACGAGCATTTCGCGCAGCACGCCGATCGCGCGTTCGAGCAGATCGTAGTGACCGGTGCTCTGGATGCGTCGCAATGCTTCGACCAGCAGCCAGTCGCCGCCGAAGATCGACGCAGCGTTGCCGTACACCATGCGCGCGGTCTCCGCGCCACGCCGCACGTCACCGAGGTCCACGACGTCGTCGTGCAAGAGCGTCGCGTTGTGAACGAGTTCGACCGCCACCGCGAGTTCGCGGCCGAGCACATCGAGTCCCCGGCCGATGCGTGCCGCGAGTACGACACACATCGGGCGCAGTCGCTTTCCGTCGAGCGCGAGCAGGTGCTTCGCGCTGCGATGCATCGGCGTCTCGCCCTCGTCGAAGGCCCGCAATGCCCGTTCGACCTCGGTGAGATCGTCGTCGATCCACAGGCGCAGAGCCGCCAATTTCCCCGCAAGCGTGTCGGCGCCCTTCGTGGCGCACACATCTTCGAGGCGCGCGAGTACGTCGTCGGCTGCGCTTTCGCGCGCCGCTGGCACGGTCACCGTCG
>CBIHQZ010000125.1:0-10504 GCA_966212315.1 uncultured Myxococcales bacterium | reverse complement strand
ACGAACTCGGCGCCGTGCACGTGGCAGAGATTGCGAAGGATGTCTTCCGCGGCGAGCTTGCCGATGCCGTACGGATCCTGCGGCTTCGGCGTCATCTCTTCGGTGAAGGGCACCGCGTTGCTGCCGTAACGCGCCATCGACGAGCAGTACACGATGCGCCGCACCCGATTGGCGATCGCAGCGCTGAACATGCCGACCGACGCGCCGACGACGTGCTGCGTGATCAGGTGCGGGCTGAAGACCGACATCCCTTCGTAGGGCGCGGCGGCGGCGTGAAACACCACGTCGACACCGCGCGTGATGGTCTTGAGCGCCGCGACGTCGTTGCAGTCGACGCGATGGAACTCGACCCCGGCGGGGATGTTGTCGACGTATCCGCCGAGCATGTTGTCGCATCCGATGACGCGATGACCGCGGGCAAGGAACTCATCGGCGAGATGAGAACCGAGGAAGCCGGCGACGCCGGAGATGAACACGGTCTCTGAACGCGACGAGGTGCTCTCCACGTGACGGCCGGCACAGTATCACGGCGCTCGCCGCGAAAGCGCTTCGTCGTAGGGGTCGAAAGAAGCAGCGCGCGGTCTTGAATTCCGTGCCGGGTGCACCGTCCAACGCCGCTTCGGTCGCCGTACCGCCATCGCGGTCACTGCGTGAAGCGCGGAAGAAGTCTGCTACCGTCGCGCCGATGCTGAACGGCGCACGAGTCGCAGTGATCATGCCGGGGCTGCGCGTGGCGAAGACGATCGAACGAACGGTGCAGGCGATCCCTGCCGACGTCGTCGACGACATTCTCTACATCGACGACGGCAGCGACGACGGCTCGATCGAGATCGCACGCCGCCTCGGCCTCACGGTGTTCGCGCACGGTCGCAACCTCGGCTACGGCGCAGGGCAGAAGACCGGCTATCGCGAAGCGCTTCGTCGCGGCGCAGACGTCGTCGTGATGGTGCACCCCGATTTCCAGTACAAGCCGGCGCTCGTCCCCGCGATCGCGAGCATGATCGCGTACGGCGGGTACGACATCGCGCTCGCGTCTCGCGTGTTGATGGGCGGTGCGATCGCTGGCGGGATGCCGCGGTGGAAGTACGTGGTCAATCGCGGGCTCACGCACCTCGAGAACGCGATGCTCCGCGCGGATCTCTCCGAGTACCACACCGGCTACCGCGCGTTCTCGCGCCGCGCGCTCGAAGCGCTTCCGCTCGCGGAGAATCGCAACGACTTCGTGTTCGACAACGAAGTGCTCGCGCAGGCGATCCACTTCGGTCTCTCGATCGGCGAGATCTCCTGCCCGGCGTACTACTTCGACGAGATGTCCACGATTCGCTTCCTCCCCGGTGTGAAGTACGGCGTCGGCGTCCTCGGCGCGGCGGGCCGGCTCGTGATGCATCGCGCGGGGGTGAAATCCTCGCCGTGTTTCGATCGCGGCGGACGCGGTCTCGACGCATGGACCGAGGGCCGCGCGGTCGGCTGAGCAACGCGTGTCGCGGCTCTTCGATCGCCAGCTCGGCGCAGGTTTTCTCGCGACGGTCCCGACGGGGCCGGGGATCTATCGCGTCTTCGACGAAGCGAACGCAGTGGTCTACGTCGGCAAGGCGAAGAACCTGCGGCGGAGACTCTCGCAGTACCGCAATGCGCGGCGTCGCAAGAAGCACCTCAAGATGCGCGCGATCGTGGCGAGTGCGGTACGGGTCGAGATCGAGTCGTGCCCGAGCGAACTCGACGCGGAACTGCTCGAGGCGCGGCTGATCCGCGAACTGCGCCCGCGATGGAACGTCGTCGGCGCGTTCTCGTTTCTCTACCCGATGATCGGTGTCCGGCAGACACCGTCGGGCGATGTGGTGCTCGGCTTCTCGACGCAGCCCGAAGAGCGCGCCGATCTCGAATGGCACGGCGCCTACCGTTCGCGCGAGATCACCGGCGAGGCGTTCTTCGCGCTGGTCCGATTGCTTGCGCGCATCGGTCACCGCACACCCGCGCTGGCCCGCGCTCCCGGGGCACGCACCTACGTGTTCACGATCCGCCGGTTGCCGCGCGAGTGGGTGGGGCAGTGGACGCGCTTTCTCGACGGCGAATCACGCGGCGCGCTCGACACGCTCTTGCTCGCGTTGCTCGAGAGGTCGTCGGCGCGGCGCGATGCGGCAAAGGTCGCGAAGGACATCGAAGCGCTCGAACGATTCCGGCGCCACGAGGCCGTCGTACTTCGAATGGCGCGCGAATCGACGGGCCATGACGGCGCTTTTGTTTCCCAGGCGGCCCGCGATTCATTGTTCATCCGCGCGCGGGCGTTGCGAGTGAGCACGAATCGCTGAGGCGGACTCACCGGCCTCGAGACGCACTACACTCGACGCGCGCCGATGCCCGAAGCCACCTACCGCGAACCATCCTCCCGACTCGGCGATCTCCGGGCGACCTACGGGGCCCGCACGCCACGACACTTGCTCGTGATCCTGTGGCTCGCGACGCCGCTCCTGCTCGCCGGGAGTGCCGCGCTGACGTATGCGTTGATCTTCCACTCGAACGACGCGGAGATCGGCGATCTGGCGGGCGCGATCGTGATGACCGTGCTCGTCGCCTTGTTCGGGCTCGCACTGCCGTTCGTGTGGTTTCGCAATCGGAACAAGACCGTTCGTCTGTTCGAGCAGGGAATCGAATTCGAGCACCGCGCCCGCGTCGTGCCGATTCGCTGGGACGAGATCGCGTCGGTGTTCTTCACGCACATCAAAGTGCGCGTGAACGGCATCCCGGCGGGTCGTCAGATGACCTGCACGATCGAGGGGCCGTCGTTCGGACGGATCACGGTGAATCAGTGGTTCGACCGCGCCGACGAACTCGCGCGCGATGTCGAACGCGCGATCTACCCGCGGCTCGTCGAGCAGAACGCGAATGCGTGGGCGCGGGGCGAACCGGTCACCTTCGGGATGCTCACACTCACCGCGGACGGTCTCACGGTCGGGAAGAAGCGCATCGCGTGGAGCGAGGTCGAACACTTCTGGATCGACGGCGGACGCGTGACCGTTCGGGCTCGCGGGAAGTTGCTGCCATGGGCGTCGCTCGCGCGGGCGAAAGTACCGAACGCGATGGCGTTGCAGTCCCTCGTGACCCGGATTCGCGGCCGCTGAGTCTGGAAATCGCGGTGCGAAAAATGTCGTGACCGAATGATCACGTTTTCGCCGGGATGCGGTAGCGTCCTGGGAATGGCGATCGACGAGAAGTGCCCGGCATGCAGCGGGGCGGTGGCATACATCGGGCTGTTCGTGATCGAGTGCGCGACGCCCTCGTGCGAGAACTTTCCCGGCGCAAAGAACATCGCGCGTGACGCAGCGCGAACGGCCGCAACCCACGTGATCGAATCCGAGGAAGCCGACCTCTTCGACACGCTGGCGTTCGCGTACTTCTGATCAGCGCCCCCACCATTCGCACGTCGCGCCGCCGATCCGTTCGCGGGCGATGACGTGAAATCCGCGCGCACGCGCCTCGTCGCGCAGGTGCCGCGCGGAACCGACGCCATCGAATGCGATCACTGCGTCCACTGCCGGCGGCGGCGCGGAGGGATCGAGGTAGTCGGCATTCACGACGCGGTATGGACGCGCGACGTAACCGAGATAAGGCCAACGCAGTTCGTCGATCATCGGCCACGTCGTGAGGACGACCGGGTCGCCTCCGCGGGCGGCGAGCGCGTCGAAGATCGCGCGTTGTGTGCGGATCGCGTGGAGGTAGCGGAACGTCGTCTCGCCGCTGTCGTAACCCTTGCCGCTCCAGCGATGCGCGAAGCCGACGACCATCGTCGCAGCGGTGAGGGCGGCGAGTGCAATACGTGCGAATCGCGCCCTCACCGGATCGACGAGCCCCGCGAACGCGCTGCACGCGAGGATCGCGATCGCAGGGTGCGCGGGGAGGGCGTAGCGGTCGAGAAACCAGCCGCGCGTGTAGAACACGATGTTCGCGGCCGCGAGAAGCGCGAGGGCGATGGCGAGGGTCGCGCGCGACGGGGCGTTTGCCACTGGCGCGGCCGCGCGATGCGGAAGGAACGCGAGCACGATCGCGGGGAGCACCACCAGCCAGCGACCGTCGTTCGCGAACATGCTCCGCACGACGTACACGAACGATTCGCCATACGAATGCGGCTGATTGAACAGCGACGCGTGATACGGCGTGATGAACCAGCCCTCGACGATGCGTTGCCACGCAAAGAACGCGACGAGCGGAATGACGGGCACCGCGAGCGCGCCGATGGTTCGAGCGTCGCGGGCGAGCGTGCGCTGCCGCAATGACGCGAAGAGTGCAGCGGTCCCGACCGCGGCCGACGCGAACACGGTGAGTTCCTTCGTGAGCACCAGCGCGCATCCCCACGCGGCACATTGCAGATAGCGACCGCGCGCGAAGGTGTAGAGCACTGCCATCGACAGCGCCGTGCACGGGATCTCGGGGAGGGCCTCGGAGGACATCGTGAGAAACAGCGGCGTCCCGGCGACGAGCAGTGCTGCGCAGGCGCCTGCGAGGCGACCCGCCGTCACGCGGCCGAGTGCA
Source organism: uncultured Myxococcales bacterium (assembly GCA_966212315.1). Classification (GTDB taxonomy): domain Bacteria; phylum Myxococcota_A; class Polyangia; order Polyangiales; genus CBIHQZ01. The sequence continues at coordinate 5,977 of CBIHQZ010000125.1, read as the reverse complement.
TAGGTGAGAACGACGGATGCGACGCCACACGCGAGGACGAGCGCGTGGCCGACGGTGGGATTGGTGCCGAAGACACGGAACGCGAAGGCGAGGGCCAGGTAGAAGAGCGGGGTGTGTCCGCGCGAGAGATCGCTGGGAAAGACGCCCGGGCGTGCCGCGAAGTGATGCGTCTCGAGCCAGTGCCCCCCGGGTACGTAGACCGCGCTCGCATCCCACCAGTACGGCTCCGCGACCCCGACCGGCCGGAGCACGACGAGCAGCGCGATCGCGACGATGACGGCGATGAGCCACTCGCGCGCCGGTGGAGGGCCGTGCATTTCGAGTGCGTGCGGACGAGGCGGAACGTCGGCCATGGGATGCGGGCCGGCATTGTGAAGGGAATCGCGACGACGCCGCGAGCACGATCGGCAGCGCTGGAAATGCACCTTCCGTTCGCGTCGAGCGGTGATAGCGTGACGACCCATGTCGCCGTCGCGACGCGAAGCTACGCCGCGTGAGATTCGAACGTTCGGGATTACCTTGCTCGTCGCGAGCGCGGTCTTCGCGTTCATCGCATGGCGGCGCGGATACCCGCTTCCGCAGAGTATCGCGTCGGCGGTGTTCGGCGTCGTCGGCCTGCTCGCGCTCGTCGCGCCGAGCGCCGCGCGTCCGTTGCACAAGGCGTGGATGGGACTCGGTCACCTGCTCGGCCGCTTCACAACGCCCATCATGCTGACGGCGGTCTTCGCATTCGTACTGATCCCGGCGCGCGTGTTTCTCACGCTGATCGGTCGCGACCCGTTGAATCGCAAGCGGCTGGCGGGGACGTCGACCTACTGGACCACGCGTCCGCGCAAACACTTCGATCGCGACGACTTCGAACGACTCTCGTGAGCGAACCGATCTACATCCTCGGGTTGTCCGCCTACTACCACGACAGCGCGGCGTGCCTGCTGCGCGACGGCGTCATCGTCGCAGCGGCGCAGGAAGAACGTTTCACGCGCAAGCGACACGACGCGGCATATCCCGCCAATGCGGTGGCGTACTGCCTGCGCGAAGCGGGGATCGACGCGAAGCGACTCGATCACGTGTGCTTCTACGACAAGCCGGTCGCGAAGTTCGGCCGCATTCTCGAATCGCACATCGCGGTCGCGCCACGCGGGTTGAAGACCTTCCTGATGGCAGTGCCGACGTGGCTGCGGCAGAAGCTCTGGACCGAGCGCGAGATCACCGACGCACTCGATGTCGACTGCGAGATTCTCTTCACCGAGCATCATCAGTCCCACGCCGCGAGCGCGTTCTTTCCGTCGCCGTTCGAGCAAGCCGCGGTGCTCACCATCGACGGCGTCGGCGAATGGGCCACGACTTCTTCTGGCGTCGGCGACGGCAACAAGCTCGAACTCGATCGCGAGATCCGCTTTCCCCACTCGCTCGGACTGCTCTACTCGGCGTTCACGTACTTCTGCGGGTTCAAGGTCAACTCCGGTGAGTACAAGTTGATGGGCCTCGCGCCGTACGGACGGCCGATCCACCGCGACACGATCCTGCGCGAGCTGATCGACCTGAAAGACGACGGCTCGTTCCATGTCGACCTTTCGTACTTCGACTACGTGGGCGGCCTCACGATGACCAACGCGCGCTTCGCCGCGCTTTTCGGCGGCGCGCCGCGCTCGAGCGAATCGAAGCTCACCGAGCGCGAGATGGATCTCGCTGCCAGCATTCAATCGGTGACCGAAGAGGTCGTGCTGCGGGTATGCCGCGATCTGCACGCGCGCACGAAGATGAGGAACCTCTGCATGGCCGGCGGCGTCGCGCTCAATTGCGTCGCGAACGGCAAGGTCGTGCGCGGCAACACCGGCTTCGAGAAGCTGTTCGTGCAGCCGGCGGCCGGCGACGCGGGCGGTGCGGTCGGCGCAGCCTTTGCGGTATGGCATCAGTATCTCGGCCGCGAGCGGGTCGTCCGCGATGGACGCGATGCGATGCAGGGCGGACGGCTCGGGCCGCGACCCGAAGACGACGTGAAGGTCGACGCGGTCGTGAGCGAGTTCGGTGCGAAGGCCACGCGTTTCGACGACGAGAAAGCCCTGGTCGCGCGCGTGGCAGAGCGCATCGAACAGGGCGCCGTCGTGGGCTGGTGCGATGGCCGCATGGAGTTCGGCCCGCGTGCGCTCGGCGGACGCTCGATCCTCGGCGATCCGCGCCGTCGCGACATGCAGCGCACGATGAACCTCAAGATCAAGTTCCGCGAATCGTTCAGGCCGTTCGCGCCGAGCGTGCTCGCCGAAGAGGCCGAGAGCTGGTTCGATCTGCGCGGCAACGATTCGCCGTACATGCTGCTCACCACCGCGGTGCACGATGCGCATCGGGTCGCGACGAACGCCGACGACGACGCGAAGACAGGGCTCGCGCGTCTCGAGGTTGCTCGCTCGACGATCCCTGCGGTCACCCACGTCGACGGGTCGGCGCGCGTGCAGACCGTCACGCGCGAAGATCACCCGCGATATCACGCGTTGCTCAGCGCATGGCGCGAGCGCACCGGATGCGGGTTGTTGATCAACACGTCGTTCAACGTGCGCGGTGAACCGATCGTGCGAACGGCGCGCGAAGCCTACGTGTGCTTCATGCGCACGGGCATCGACGTGCTGGTGGTGGGCGACTGGGTGTTCGAGAAGGCCGAGCAGCCGGCGTGGAAAGAGACCGAGGCCTGGAAGACCGAGTTCGCGCCGGACTGAGCGCGCGACGGTTGCGCCGATAACCTCCCGCGACTGGCTTCGATGAGTGGTGTGCGTCGGTGCAGTAGCAACGCTTTCGACGGCCTCGTCCGATGCGAGTGCCGACGCGGGGCCCGAGTGTTCTGGTACCGTGCAGGGAAACCATGCGTTTCACTCGCCGTTTCCCATCGCGGGCTGTTGCACTTCTGACGTTGGCATCGGTCGTCGCCGCCTGTGGCGCCACCACGAATACGGCACCCGATGCGGCGGATGGCACCGACGCGACGCGCGACACCGCAACGGGACTCGACGCACCCACCAACATCGACGGTGCAAGCGATGACGGCACGACCAGCGGCGACGATGCGACCATTGTCGACGACGCGTCGGACTCGGCGATCACCGGTGACGGAAGCAGTGGTTCCGACAGCGGTGTGAACCCGCTCCCCACTCAGCCGAACATCGTCGTGATCATGGCCGACGACCTCGATCTCGGCGGCTTCAACCGACTGCTCTCGACGGGGCATCTGCCGCACATCGCGAGCGCCATCGCGGACGACGGCCTCGTGTTCGACAACTACTTCGCTGCGAATCCGCTCTGCTGCCCCTCGCGCGCGTCGTTTCTCGCGGGGCAGTACTCACACAACACCGGCGTGCACAACAACGGCGAGGACGACGAGACCGGCACCGCTCCGGCGAGTCCCGAGGGCGGCATCGGAGCGTTCGACGACCGCTCGACGATCGCGACGTGGTTGCACGCGGCTGGCTATCGCACCGCCCTCGTCGGGAAGTATCTCAACGGGTACGGCAACAGCCTTCCGAGCTACTACAACGGACCGCAGACCGCGGCGCGCTACGTGCCACCGGGGTGGGACGATTGGCACGCGCTGCAACGCGGCACGTACAACATGTACTCGTACCAGTTCAACGAGAACGGCACCGTGTCTCGCGACTACACGATGTACCAGACCGACAAGCTCGCCGACGTCGCCGTGCAGGTGATCAACGACGCGTCGACGGGCGCCGCCGCGCGGCATCCGCTCTATCTCGAGGTCACCACGGTCGCGCCGCACATCGAGTTGCCCACGCCCGCCGCGTTCGTCGGGCAGACCGGTGGCGCGATCCGCCCGCCGCCGCGCTACCAGGGAATGATCACGTGGGCGCTGCCGTCGCCACCGTCACTCAACGAAGGCGACGTGTCCGACAAGCCCGGATGGGTGCAGCTCCGGAATCAATTCACGGCGGCGCAGCTCGCGGAAATTCGCAACCTCTACCAACAGCGCATGGAAGCGATGATGGGCGTCGACGATCTCGTCGGCCGTGTCGTCGCCGCGTTGCGTTCGAACGGGCGACTCCAGGACACCGTTCTCGTGTTCATGTCCGACAACGGCTACCTGCTCGGGCAGCACCGCGTGATGGGGAAGATGAATCCCTACGAGGAATCGATTCGCATTCCGCTCGTCATGCACGTCCCCGGCAATACGGCGCAGCGTCACGTATCGAACTTCGTCCTGAACAGCGACCTCGCGCCCACGTTCGCCGCGCTCGCGGGGGCCACGATTCCGCCATCGTATGCAGTCGACGGCCGCTCCATCGCGCCGCTCTTGATGGGACGCAATCCTGCCCAGTGGCGCAATCGCATCGCGATCGAGCACTACCAGGAGCCGAACGGCAGCAGCATGCCGGACTACCGCGGGCTTCGCTCCACGCCCGATGCGCCGATGTATCGCGACCGCATGTTCGCGCTGTACCCGGCAGCCGGCCGTCGCGAGATCTACGACCTCGGCGCCGACCCGTTCGAACTCGACAGCTTCCAGGACCGTGCGAATGCGGCGACCGAGTTGTCGGTCACGCAGACCCTCGCCGGCGATCTGCATCGATGCGTCGGTCCGATGTGTCGATCGCTCGAGGATCAATGAATTCCACCGCGCAATTCGCGCTACATTGATCGCATGGCACGCAAGAGCCCGGCAGCCCGCATCGCACGCGATCTCGTGCGGTACGCGATGGAGAACAAGAAGTGGTGGCTGCTGCCCGTGGTGGCGGTGAGTCTGTTGCTCGTCGTGCTCGTGGTGGTCGGCAACACGCCGCTCGCGCCGTTCATCTACACGCTGTTCTGATTCGAGCATGAGTTCGCGGTCGATCGCGGCGAAGTTCGGGCTCGCGATCGCGGGGACGGTGTTCGCGCTCGCGCTCGGCGAGATCGCAGTGCGCGCGTTGCCTCTGCCTCCTTTGCGCTATCCGCAACCGCGCCATCTCGAGAACGCCGACAAGAGCGTGGGGCTCGATCTCTACCCGACGCCGCCTGCCGGTGGTGTGGTCGATGCGGACCTGCGCGATGCGAACGTGCGCTCGCGTTTCGAAGCCGAAGGACTTGCGATCGGAAACGCATGGCAGCACGCGCCGTACGCCATCGTCGGTCACTACAACGCGGATCGATGCCGCGACGTGGCGCGTACGCCGAAGCGCGAGGGCGCGACGCGTGTGCTCGTGCTCGGCGATTCGTTCACCGAAGGGCAGGGCGTTCGTCAGGGCGCGACGTTCGCGCGCGTGCTCGAACAGCGAATGCGTACCACCGGTCGCGATGTCGAAGTGATCAACTGCGGGCGTCGAGGGCGCGATTTTCCGGCGCTGTTCGAGGCGTTCGAGCTGTTGGTTCCGGCGTACGAGCCCGACGTGGTGGTGTACGCGATGGTGTTGAACGACGCCGCGCAGTCGCCGGCGTTTCACGCGCAGCAGCGCTTTCTCGACGACTGGATCGTGGATCGGCGACGCACGCTCGGCGATGGCGACGACGGATCGCTTCCGTGGTGGCGTTCGCGCGTGGCGGCGCTGATCGAAGACCGCATCGAAGGGCGGCGCATCGGCGAAGCGACGATGAACTGGTACCGCGAGATGTACCGCGCGCCGAACGCGGCCGGGTGGACCGAGACGCAGGGCTATCTGGCGCAGATGCGTGATGCGATGCGTGCTCGCGGCGGGAGCTTCGTGATCGACCTGCTGCCGCTGCTCACGGATTGGCGCAACGGCTATCCGTTCGCGGACACGTCACGCGAGATCGCGCGCGCGGTGCAGGTGTTGGACATCCCGTTCCACGACGCGCAGCCCTCGCTTGCGAGCGAACGCGCGGAGCGATGGATCGTTCACCCCGTGGACCATCATCCGAACGAGCACGCGCATGCGCGGCTTGCGGAAGACCTGGCGGGGTTTCTGACCTCACCCCCCTCGCGGTCGCTGCCGCGTGCCCCTCGCCGAGGGATTCCCGGCGGGTGAACCCGCGGCAACGA
>CBIHQZ010000124.1:0-10550 GCA_966212315.1 uncultured Myxococcales bacterium | reverse complement strand
GAGGCCTACATGCACGCGCTGAACGCGATCGGTGTCGCGCCGGATGAAGCCCTCTTCGTCGACGACGAACTGCCGAACGTCGTTGGTGCGCGCGCGATCGGGATGCGGGCGGTGCTCGTGAATCGTGCGGGAAAAACAGTTCCAGCGGATCCGGCTTCGATCGCGGATCTCGGGCTTCTCACCGACTTGCTGGAGGGAGCGTAAAGATGACGACGAGCGTTACGACAGAGTCCATTCGACCGATCGATTCGATCGACGCCACGCTCCGCGCCGAGGGTCCGCGGATTCGCGTGCGCTTCCCCGATCGGTTCCAGGGAATCTTCGCGCGGCAACAACCGCGATTCGAACCGCTCCTCGTCGCAGCACGGAAGACGCTCGCCACCGTCGATCTGCCGAAGGAAGTCTGGCCGTACTACTCGTACGGCGTTCTCGAGCACGAACAACCGTCGTTCATGCTCTTGCCACTGATGTTCCTCGCGATCGCCGATTACTCGGGCGGCATCCATCGACGACACACCCAGCACCTTCCCTGGCTGATGCTCTCCATGGAAGCGTGCGCGATTCTCGACGACACCGTCGATCACACGCCGCATCGCTCGGGACGCCCTTCGTATCCGGGGCGCTTCGGTGCCGCGTCGGCCGCGCCGTTCTCGACGTTTCTCACCACGATCGTCCTCGAGAAGACCTTCGCGACCGAGCCGCGACTGATGCCGCTGGTCTTCGCGATGTTCCGTGACCTGTGCGCCTTGGAAACGTGGGAGGTCGACTCGCGCTACCCCCGACTGGAAACCGACACCCTTCGTCACTGGCTCGGGTGCCGCTACAACGAAGTCACGCCGGCGGTCGCATACGGTCTCGACAGCGCGCTCGTGCTCCAGAACGCACAGACGCTGCCGCCGCGAGTGTCCGTGCTGTTCGCCGAGATCTTCCAAGACGTCGACGATCTGGTGAACTTCGCCGAACAGCGGGACCGCGACGGAGAGAACGACGATCTCCGCATGGGCATGGTGACGAATCTTCTCGTGTCGACACTACAGGCCGACCCCGCGATCGCGCCGCTGGTCGATCGACTCTGGAGCGAATCGCGCACGCTTCGCAGCGCCGATCCCACCAGCGCACCGCGCGCTCCCGCGTTCAATCCGCGCGTCGAGAAGCCGATCACCGCGGCAATCACCGAGCACGGAGTACCTGCCACCATCGCGAAGATCGTGCGTGACGCACACGCATGCATCGACGCCACGCCCATCGCATTGCGACCGCTGATGGAAGAGTTGGTGCTCACATTCGTCGACCGACTTCGCCGCATCGAATCGCTCCGCGAAGCCGCGTCTCTTCATCTCACCTGAGATTCCGCGCCCGCCGCCCGTCGACACCACACCCCTCGCCCGATCACACCAACGCATCTCCGAAGCGATCGCCCCGCTCTGATCGTGATCGTGATCGTGATCGTGATCGTGATCGTGATCGTGATCGTGATCGTGATCGAACGCCCACTCGTACTATGCCCGCCGAACCCCCAACGATCTGCGCGTCCACGCGCATCGGCGCGTGCCGCCGCGAAGCCGCGGGCAACGACTCGCGCGCACCCCCGGGTCGCGCGTAGGTTGCGGCGCGTTCAATCGACTGGAGAGAGAGAGAGAGAAAAGAGCGACGGAGAGGATCGGCAGTTGACGCGCGCGATGACGAACGCTCGCGCCGGTGCGCTATTCGCGGCCGTTGAGCGTATCAAGGAAGATCGACTCGAATCGCGCCTGGTTCCCGTCGAGACCGACGCTCGTCGAGCTCGCGTGACGCACTTCGATCGTCCGACCCGCCGACGGGCCGTCCTGGACGACGTCGATGCGCAGTCGCTCGAACGACACGACCCCGCCGCGCACGGCTTCCACCGCAGTGAGCGGATCCCACCAGAACAGCTGGCCTGCGTCGATCGCCGGTCCGAAGAGCGGGTTGCCGACGATGGACGAAACGATCTGCGCTTCGGCCGTCGACGAGTCCGCCTGCAGTCGCGTCACGAAGTCATGCGTGATCGGCGTGTGCTGCGTGGCATCGAGCGGAACGATGTGGGGTTCGCCGCCCGAGAGCGCATCGAGCACGCCGCGAGCCGAAAGCGGATCCGACCAGATGTTCAACTCCTGCGTGTTGTCGAACGTCGGGGTCAGTCCGCAGCAGAGATTGCCGGGAACACGAATCGCGCCGCCCATCACGTACGCGCTGAGCCGCGAGCCGCGGAACAACGACGCAGGATCGCTCGCGCGGCCATGATGGCGTCGGTGCTCGGCGATGAGCGACAACGCGCTCGCGACGTTGGTGAGCGGGCCCGTCGTGATGAGCGTGACGTCGCCGTTCGTCGCTTCGATCTCGTCCGCAATCACTTGCGGCGCCGGCGTCACGGACGCTTCGCCCGAGGCCGTACACGATGCAAACGCGGTCCCGAGCACGAACTCGACGCCGAAGCGGATGTCGAGCGGGAACGAATTCACGCCTGTCGGAGAGCCATCGGCCACCGGAATGCTCGTGAGCCCTGCCGCCTGGAGGATGCAGCGGGCGTTGCGAATCGCGCTCCCCGGAAATCCGGCGCCGTCGTTGGTAACCGTGACCGCGTCGAGCCGGATCTGCCCGAGCTTGTGTGCCTGCGCGAGGTACGCGAGCGCCGACGCGTCGTCGAAGTCCATGTCGGTATCGAAAATCACGCGCGGCGGCTGATGCGGGCGCCGACCGTTGTCGTGGCTTCCGTCGCTCGTGATCGCAGCGGCGGCCTGTTCCGTGGAATCGCCCGAGACGTCGGCACACGCCGTCAGTCCGCCGATGGCGGCTGCGGTCGCGAAGATCAATGCGTGAACTGACTGCTTCGGGGAGGGAGACGACATGAGACGCACTCCGTTTCTGGCGCTCGGGAATGGCGCGGCGCGAAGTCGACTGTGATCATCGCCGCGCTCACCGGCAACAACATCTTCGTTTGTTCGTTCATTTCAATAGGTCTTCTCCGCGCATCACATCTCATTGTCGTACATGTCAAAATTCCGATACCGCACGCTCAGAAGTCCATTGCATGTCGCACATGATTCACCACTGTTCGTGTGAGACGTTGCGACTGACATGAGCGACCGTAGGATGATTGATCCGTCCTCGGAGCGAGTGCGCGTGCCGCGCGTGCGGACGGACCTGGCCGGACGCCGTCCTCCCTTGTCGCACCACCCCTAGGGGTGGTTGTGCGGACCCTGGTCCTCACGCAATGGTCATCACTCGCGCTCGCACGAAGATCCCGAGCCATTCGTCGCCGCGCTGTCCATTCGCCTCTGCAAATGCCGAATCCCCTTCGAATCCGCGCCCGCACGCTGTCCGACGCCCCGGTGGGTTCCTCCGTGGCGACACGGTTCGCGCGCGATGCGGGGTTCGATCGTCGTGCGTGCACGGAGATCGCAATCGCCGTGAGCGAGCTCGTGACCAATTCCGTGCGACACGCGCGCGGTTCCGGCGAAGTCGAGATCCGTCTGGTGGACGACGCGATCGAAGTCATGTGCACCGACGACGGCCCGGGCGACGTGACGACCGTGCGCGGATCAATCGCGTCCGACCTCCCCTCGCGTCCGACCGGCAGCGGACTCGGTTGCGGGCTCGGGGCGGTGCGCCGACTGATGGACGAAGTCGAAGCGGGCGACCGACCCGGCGGTGGAATCTGGGTTCGGGCCCGTCGCAGCCGCGTGCGTCGAGGTGGGATCGCATGAGTCTCTCTCGGCAGGGCGTGATGACAGCGCTCTCGCGGCACGTCTCGCAGAACACGGCGCACGGAATTCTTCGTTGGATCAATCGGGAGTACCGACTCGATCCAGACAGAATGAATGATTCCGAGATTCCGAAATTCGTGGAGGCTCTGGAGATCGGTTCAAAGCCGTTTCTATCCGACGCGGGTCGTTCCGAGTTGCGCACTCAATTGCTCGGCGCGGGCGCCGCTCGCCAGGTCGTCCCGCAAGTGTTCGCGGTGAACACCGAGGCCGACGTGAGTCGTGCGCGTCTCGGCGCACGCGTGCTCTGCCAGGCTGCCGGCGCGACGAGTGTCACCTGCATGCAGGTCGCGACGGGCGTGAGCGAACTCGCGCGCAACATCGTTCAGTACGCAGGCTCCGGTGAAATCGAGATCTCGTTTCGCACGTCGTCCGACCGCGCCGTCATCGTGCGATCCACCGACCGAGGACCGGGCATTCCGAATCTCGACCTCGTGCTGAGCGGGCAATACCAGAGCAAGACCGGGATGGGTCGCGGGCTCATGGGAATCAAGCGCATGACGAATCGCTGCGACATCAAGACGGGCCCCGAAGGCACGCGAATCGAGTTCGAGGTGCGACTGTGAACCAGAACGGCCCGACGGATTTCGACCTTTCGCTCGACGCGCAGAGCCGCATTCCAGTGATCCGGTTGTGGGGCGTGCTGCTCGTACCGTTGCAGGGCGACATTACCGACGCGCAGGTCTCGCGATTGGTTTCCACCGTGCTCGGCGAGATCCGCCGCGGGATCGGCTCGGGTGTCGTCATCGATCTATCGGGCCTCGAGATCGTCGACAGTCACCTCTGCGCTGCCTTCACGAGCCTCGCAGCATCGGCGCGCTACATGGGCGCGACGACGGTGCTCTGCGGGCTGAGCGCCGAGATCGCGATGACACTTCAATCGATGGGGATCGAGCTGGAAGGCGTGACGACGACGCTCACGCTCGAACAGGCGCTGTCGACGCTCGGGCTTCGTCCGCGCACGACACGCACTGCAACCCAGGCACGCGCTGCTGGCCGCGCGCTCGCCGACGAAATGCTCGACAGGAACCCGCCGCAATCGACTACCGATGCGCTCGGCGCATCGCGGGGCCGGCCTTGACGACGCGACGCCGGGTGTCCGTGACGGAGAGAAGAAATCATGACGTTCGCTGAACAGGACGAAGAAGAGTCCGCCCTCCTGGTGGCGCGCACGCGCATGAAGCGGATCGTCGACGTGATCTCGCTGATCACGCTCGGCGAGTTCGACCCCGACCTCACCACCATTGCGCTCCCCGAACCGCCCGACGCGTTCGCCTCGATCGAAGAGAGCCTCAACGTGCTCACGCGCGAGCTGTCCGAAGCGCACCGGGAGAACGCCGAGTACACCGCGCGACTCGAGGCCTCGCGCAAGGAGATGGAAGAGAAGCTCGAAACCATCGAACGGCAGCAGATGGCGATCCGCGATCTCTCCACGCCGATCATCGAACTGTGGGACGACATTCTCACGCTGCCGATCGTCGGGATCGTCGACACGCAGCGCTCGGTGGAGATGACGTCGCGGCTGCTGCAGCGTATCGCCGAGAGCCGCTTTCGCTGCGTGATCATCGACATCACCGGCGTCGATGTGGTCGACACGATGACGGCCGATCACTTCGTCAAGATGATCAAGTCGACGCAACTGCTCGGCGTGTACTGCGTCGTCACCGGCGTCAGCCCGGACATCGCGCAGACGCTCGTGCGGCTCGGAATCGACCTCGGCACCGTTCGCACGCTACGCACGCTCAAAGACGGTTTGAAGGACTGCTTCCTTTATCTCCGTCGCATCGATGCCGAAGAAACCCACGCGGCCGAAGCGGTCCGCGGTTAGCACTTCGCTTTTCAGACGAGGAGACCATGCCCAAGGATTACCCCATCGGCACTCACGCACTGCGCTTCGAAGAGCCGGACACCATGATTCTCCGCTGGCGCGGACCGATGAACGCCGATGATGTCGTCGAGATCGGGCGCATCTCGTCGGAGCTTCGCGGCGTCGGCGTCGAGAGCTGCGGCATCGTGATCGATGCGAGCCAGGAAGGCGGCATCAGCGCCGCCGCACGCAAGGTCATCCTCGACATCGTGAAGGGAAAGTACTGGCACGCGACGGTGTACTTCGGCGCGTCCTTCAAGGTGCGCGTGATGATCGATCTGATCTCGAACGCATCGAAGCTCGTTCTGAAGAACGCGCCGCCGCTCGCCGTGGTCGGCACCGAAGATCAGGCGCGCGAGTGGCTGCGCCAGCATCCGCGTCCCTCGTGATCCCACCCTCGCACCCGATGGGCGCGCCGGGGCACGGCGTCGCCCGCAAGGTTCTGTCGTTCGCGCACGAGTCGCGCCCCAAGATCGGCGAGATCGCGAACGGCGACGGATTCGTGATTCGCACTGATGGCAGCCTCACGCTCTTCGGGGTCATCGACGGCGTCGGGCACGGACACGAGGCCGCCAACGCCACGAAGATCGCGCTCGAGCACTTGAACAGCGCATCGCTCGCGAAAGGCGTGCGGCCGCTGATCGAATCGCTGCACGTCTTGCTGACCCACACGCGCGGTTGCGCCGTCACGCTGTGCATCTCCGATGGATCGACGCTCGAAGGGGCCGGCGTGGGCAACGTTACGTTACGAACGATCGGCACCACGATCCCGGCAATCCTGAGCCCCGGAATCGTCGGTCACCGCCTCGCGCGTCTGCGCACGTTCGAGGCAACGCTCGCCCTCGGTGATCGCATCGCGCTCTTTTCCGACGGCGTATCGAGCCATCTCGATCTCGCGCGTCTGCGTGGCGTCCCGGCTCCGCGCGCGTGCGCGAGCGTCATGCAGATCGCATCCCATCCACATGACGACGCGACGATCCTTCTCGCGGATGTCGACTTCGCGCGATGAGCGCAGCCGCTACGTGAGATCGCGATGCTTGGACGCCGCGAGCGACTCCGCCGAGTTCTCGGGCGGTTCGCTCTCGTGATCCCCCTCGGCGTCGTCGTCGCCGAGGCTCGTCGCATCGACCGTCGCGGAAGTCGTGCCACCGTTCTGCAGCGCGACCCGAAACACGCGAGCGGCGAGCTTGTCGAGGTCACCGGCCTCCAGTTTTCGCAACAGCTGGCGCACGTGACCCTTCAGCGTGTTGTCGCTGATCGCCATGCGCTCGATGATTTTTTCACGCGGCATGTCGCCAATGACGAGCACGAGCAGTTCCGCTTCGCGCAAGGTGAGCACGGCCGCGCGCACCAGCGCCTCGACGAGGAATCCGACGCGCTCATCGGCCACGATTTCCTCGGTGAGGGCGCGGAACGCGAACGGCATCAATGCATCGGGCGCGAGCGGCAGCGTCAGGTGCGAAGCGCGCAGCTTGTAGCCGCGCTCGACTTCTTCGGCCGTGGGCGCGACGGCGAGCAAGAGCGCGGGAACCAGCGGATGGAGCGCACGCAGCTCCGCGAGCACCTGCAGCCCGGTCGAGATTCCGAGGTTCGCTTCGATCACCACGCCGAGCGGCGGGCCCGCGGTCGGAAACCACGCACTCGCCTCGCGGTGATCGCGAAGCCACTGCGTTCGTCGGTACGGCGCGAGCGAACGCTTCGCCTCCGTGGCGATCTCTTCGCTACGAGCGACGACCACGAACCTTCTCGGGCGGCGAGACGCGGAGACCATATGAAGCGAACCGACATTCTCGCGCGAACCCGCGAAGACGTCACGCAACTTCCACGAGACGCGGAAAAAGTTTTGTCGCCGAAGCGAGCGCACATCGCGGCCGAGGCGCCTTCGCACGTGCACCGTCCTACCACCCCCAGGGGTGATGTTCGCTGCGCGGCACCGGTGCAATGGTCACGCGCGATGGACTCCACAACGGATCCGCAGAAGCGAAACGAACCGCGACAGACCGCAGACGACGCCGCCGACTCTGGTGAAGACCCGAGGGCAACGCATCCGTCGGCCGCAGATGTCCGCGGTGCAGCGCCCACCGTCGAGCACGCCCGCGCGCATTACTCGCATTCATCGGATGCACGCCAGGAACCTTTGCGCGACACCGTCACTCCTGACGAAGCGGCGGCGCCCATCGCGTCGCTCCGTCGCATGCTTCTCAAACTACTGGACGACCATGACGAGACGTAGTTCGCAATCGAACCCCCCGCTGAGCCTTGTCCGCGATCCGCTCCGCGATTCGAACATTCGCCCGCGCCACTCGAGCATTCCTGCCGCGAAGCTGCCGAGCGGCGGCGAGTCGCTGGTGAATGCGCTGGTCGCACTGGGCGTCGACACATTCTTTGTCGTCCCGGGCGGGCCCGTGATGCCCGTCGTCGACGCGATCATCCGAAATCCGAACGCCGAGTGCATCGAGCCGCGGCACGAGTCGCACGGCGCGTTCCAAGCCGCCGGATATCATCGCGCGAGCGGACGCACCGCAGCCGTGGTGGTGACTGCCGGGCCGGGCGCGACGAACGTGATCACCGGCGTCGTGTCGGCACACATCGACAGCGTTCCGATGATCGTCATCGTCGGCGAAGTGGCCACCGCGACCTCGGGGCGTCGCCTGGTGCAGTCGGTCGGCGACGACGGCGTAGGCATCGAACGGATGCTCGCGGGCGTGACGCGCGGTGTATTCCGCGTGATGAACGTCGGGAGCATCGCGTCGGTTGCACTCGCTGCATTCGAGCGCGCAACCGATCGGAGCAACCCCGGCCCCGCGGTCATCGTCGTACCGATCGAACACGCATCCGCGGCCGCTTCGGTTCCCGAACTTCACACCGTCCGGCCGACGGTCTCGTTCGCGAGTCCGCTTCCGCCGCGCGAATTGCTCGTCACGCTGGCCACCAAACTTCGCGCCGCGAAACGCCCACTCGTCGTTGTCGGCGCGGGATGTCGCGATGCCGCCTCGGTCGTCCTGGCGATGGTCGAAAGCATGCAGTGCCCGTTCGTCACCTCGCCGCACGCGAAGGGCGCACTCCCCGAGACGCACCCGCTCAGCCTCCGCAACGCGGGCATCTCGTCATCGCACTGGGCGCGGAACTACTGTGCCGAGGGCCCGGACTTCACGATCGCGCTCGGAACCGATCTCGACGATGCAACCACCGCCGGAACGCCGCCGATCAGAGCCGGCGGAACGCTCGTGCACGTCACCTCCGACGCGTCGATCATCGGACGCAACTACGAGACGGCCTTCGGGATCACCTGCGACGTGATGTCGTTCGCGAAGGCGTTTCGCGAAGCGGTACGGACCATCGGCGGCTCGCCGGTCGGGCTCGCGCTCGCGACCGCGATTCGCACGCAGTCACCATTCGATGTCCCTTCGTTCGATAGCGACGATCAAGAACCGATCGCACCGCATCGAATCATCGCCGACCTCGAGGACGCGTGCCCCCCGGACACGACGTTCGTCTCGGACATCGGCGAGCACATGCTCTTCGCGCTGCACTACCTCACGGTGGGCGGCATGCGTCGCTTCGTGATCAACATCGGCCTCGGTTCGATGGCGTCCGGCATCGCATCGTCCGTCGGCGTCGCGCTCGGCGATCGAAGCCGCGCCGTCGTGTGCATCTGCGGCGACGGCGGCATGCACATGGCGGGCGCCGAGATTCTCGTGGCGCTGAAGCGGCGACTTCCCATCGTGTTCGCCGTCTTCAACGACGCTCGATACAACATGGTCTTCCACGGATATCGACTGACGTTCGGGCGGGAGTCCGCGTGGGACACGCCGCAGATCGATTTCGTGCAGTGGGCCGCTGCGCTCGGGGCTCGCGGCGCACGCATCGATCGGCCGGGGCAGATCACGCGCGAAATGTTGCTCGAACTCACGGCCGGTGGCATTCCAGCCGTGTTGGACATCCGGCACGACGCGAGCGTGCGAATCGGCGGCGACGGTCGCCTCGAGGCACTCCGCCAGATGTCGATGTCTGCCACTCCGGGGGATTCGAATGGGCCCATACGATGAAAACGGTTCGCGACGTCGGGATTCTCGGTAGCGGTCTCTGGCAAGGCCCGATCGTTACCAACGACGCGTTTCCGGAAGTCATGAAGTCCGCGCCTCCGATCGACCCGTACAAGGGTCGGCGGAGTGACGACGGTTCGGTCCACATCGCGGGACTCACCCTCCATCCCGACCGCCATCGCCGAACGCTGGCCGCGATCGAAGCGGGCTTCGCGGATCCGTTTCGCGGCACGCGGCGCCGGCGCACGATGCCCGACGACCTCGCCGTCTCCGACGCAGAAGCCGACGCGGCACGCCGCGCACTCGATGCGGCGTCGATCTCGGCGGACGACGTCGATGTACTGCTGACCCAGTCCTTTCTTCCCGATCGGATGCAGCCTCGCAACGCTGCGCGCATCGCCGACAAGATCGGACTTCGACGAGGGGCTGCGTGGGAAGTCGACAGCATCTGCAACAGCGCTATTTCGCAGATGCAGGTCGCGGCGAGTCTCATCGCTTCGGGGCAGGCCGATCACGTGTTGTGTACGCAGTCGGTGGCCTACTCGCGGGTGCGTGATCCGGGTGTGTCGGCGAGCTTTCAAGAAGGCGACATGGCGTCGGCGTTCGTCGTCGGTCGTTCGCCCGGCGCCGAGCTGACGTTCGCGTGGGAGACCGACGGTAGTCTCGCCGAGGCGATCCGGCTCGACTGGGATGCGCCGACGGGAGCGCGTCCGCGGCAGTACTGGGAGCCGGCCCGGGAACGGATCGTCATCCGATGGCGCGACGATCTACAGCAGCAGGTGATGGCGCAGGTCGAAGGCAAGGCGAAGGCACTGTGTGATCAAGTGCTCTCACGCGCCGGCGTACGTCTCGACG
>CBIHQZ010000123.1:0-10564 GCA_966212315.1 uncultured Myxococcales bacterium | reverse complement strand
AGCGTGCGCTTGAAGAACGCATCCAGCGTCGGCGGCAGCGTGGGGTTGAACGACGATGCCGGCATCGGCGGCGCAGTGAGCACGCGCGAGATGGTCTCGACCGGCGTCGCACCCGGAAACGGAAGCTGCCCGGTGAGCATCTCGAAGAGCGTCACGCCGACGGCCCATAGATCCGCGCGCGCATCGACACGCGTGGGATCGGAGATCTGCTCGGGCGACATGTACTCGGGCGTGCCGATGATCATCCCGGCCTGCGTCGCCACCATGCTTGCCTGCGTCGACGCGGTGAGCAGCGACTTCGCCACGCCGAAGTCGAGCAGTCGCACGTTCATCACGCCGCCGCCGCGGTCCTCGAGCATCACGTTCTGCGGCTTGAGATCGCGATGCACGATCCCCGCGTCGTGCGCGGCGCGCAGCGCATCGAGTAGCTGCCGCATCATCGTGATGGATTCGTCGACCGGGATGGTGCGGCGACGACGCAATGCATCCGCCAGCGATTCGCCACGCACGAACGGCATCACGATCGCGGGGCATTGGCGCCCGGCGTCTTCGAGCGTGATCCACGCGTAGATCGGCACGATGGCGGGGTGATCGATGGACGCGAGAAGCCGCGCCTCGCGCGCGAAGCGTTCGTTCAACTGCGGATCGCTGCGCAGGTCGTGGTGCAGCACCTTGATTGCCACTGGCCGTCCGAGCGACACGTCGGTCGCCTTCCACACCGCGCCCATGCCGCCGACGCCGAGCAGTGAATCCAGTCGGAAGTGGTCGCCGACGATGACCCCGGGGGCGAGTTCCATGCGTGCGGGTCGTTGTATCGCGAACGGTGACTCGGTGACTACCGAAGGCGTTCGCGCACGAGCCGCCAGCGCAGATCGATCAGGTCGCGGCCGACGCCGGCGATGCGCTTCCAACCGGTGCTCTTGCTGTGCCCCGCGATGCGCGGCACGCACTCGATGGTTTCGGTCGCGTAGCGTTCGTGCGCGCGCAGCATGCGAATCGGGAACTCGAAGTTCAGGAAGAACGTGTCGGGTACGAGCCGCTCGGCGTCGAAGAGTTCGCGTCGGAACAGATACGGCCCGTCGCTGCGCATGCGAACACCATGCACCGCGAAGATCAGTCCGCGCACGCCCGCGCTCAGCACCTTGCGATGAAACCCGTCGTCGCGCGCGCGGTAGACGCTGAACACGACGCGCACGCGATCACGCACCGCCGCGCGGGTGAGCGCGCCGATCTCGCCGACGGGGATCTGTCCGTCGCAGGGGAGAAACGACACCCAGTCTTCGCTCGCCGCCGCGACGCCGGTCTTGAGCGCCGCGCCGATGCCGCGATTGCGCGGATGCGAGATCACCACGCAACGCGCATCGCCTGCGCACACTTCGCGCGCGCGTTCGGCCGTCGCGTCGGTGCTGCCGTCGTCGACGAACACCAGCTGATACGCACCGCGGCGTCCGCGCAGCCACCCGAGGATCTCGGGAAGCACGACGGGGACGTTCTCGCTCTCGTTGAACGCGAACACGATCAGCGTGAGCGGAAGCTCGTCGCCAGCCGCAGGGAACTCAGCGGTCATCACGCGATCGCAATACGCGAGCGGGAACTCCGGCGGCAACCGCGTATGCCGGAATCGACTGGTTCACCACCGCGCCCGCACCGACGACCGCGCCGCGTCCCACCGTGACACCGGGCAGAACGATGGAACCGACGCCGAGGTCGGCATCGTCTTCGATCACCACCGGCGCGAACTTCACCGGCGAGAAGAGCACCGGCACCGCGCGTCCTGCTTCTTCGTGCACGCTGGTGATGATGCGAACACCGGGGCCGATGCCGACGCGCGTTCCGATGGTGAGTCCGCCGGCCGCGTGGAAGAAGCATTGCTGCCCGATCCAGGTCTCGTCGCCGATGGTCATCTCGTTCTTGTAGTAGCCCTTCAGGATCGCGTTGTGCCCGACGTACACGTTGGTCCCGAGCGAGATGTTCTCGGGGTGGAACACGAGCACCCCGGCTTCGAACACGCAGTCGGGGCCGATGCGCTTGAACTGATCGGGGCGGAACACGCCGTCTCCGTGGCTTCGATGGCGGGGCATGCGTGCGCGCGAGGGTAGCGCAGCTGTACGGACCGCTCCCCAGCGATCGGATCGCTGCGTTCGCTCGCCGTCGCCGGCCGGCAGCGCGCTCGGATCCGCCATTCCCCCAGCGAGAATGGCCGATCTAGCGCGGCCAATGGCCATTCTCGCGGAGGGGATGACTATCCGATGTCTTCCATCGGCCTTTCTCGTGGATCAAACGGCGAATCGACGCCTCGGATCGACGTTTCACCCGGGGTGAATGGCGGATCCGCGCCCTCCGACTCCGCTCCCCCCGTCCTCGGATGGCGGATCCTGGGGTAGCGTGGCGCATGCCGCGTCGACCCGCCGACACTCCTTCGCCTGCACCGCCCGCCGACATGCTGCCGATGACCGCGCTGGTCGCGCGGACGGGCGTTACCGCGCGTTCGATCCGCCACTGGATCGCCGTGGGTCTCGTACCGCACCCGACCGGACGCAATGCGGGGGCGCGATACGGTGAAACTCACGTGCTGCACGTGAACGCGGTGCGTGCGTTGCGCGAGAGCGAGCGGCTCACGATGGGCGAACTGAAGCGACGGATGCGACGCGCGTCCGAGAAGGACCTGCGCGCGCTCCTTCCGGAGGCGAAGACGACCGCGCCGAAGGACGTACCACCGCCACCGCCGCCGCCGGAGTATCCGCATCAGACGCAGCGCGCGATCACGATCGCGCCCGGACTCACGCTCGTGATCGCCGCCGATGCGCCATTGGTGGTGCATCGAATGGCGGAAGCGATCTATCGGCACTACGGCGCGCCGCCGGCACAGCTCTCACCGCTTGCTTCGCTTTCGACCGGGACCCCGCCCTCGACCGGGTGATCCGCGACCTTCACACCCGCTCGCCTCGCACCAACTGCCGCGCGTGCTGCCGCACCACCGGATCGGTGTCGCTGCTCGCGACCGTGCGCAGCAGCGGCATCAGCGCCGCCGGCAACCCGTTGCGCTCGATGTCACCGAGCGCAATCGCGCGCGCGCCGAGGGCTTCGTGAACAAGCGCCGACTCGAGCACCAGTGTGCGTAGATCGTCGCTCAGCCAGCGACCGCTCACCACCAGTGAACCGTCGCGATCGCGTCCGAGCAGCACGGCGTGCACGTCGCGCGCGATGTCGTCGGGCTGCGCGCAGACCGCTCGCAACACGCCGGCGAGACCGTCACCGAGGGCGCTCGCTGCTTCACCGTGGGCGCGTCGCGCGTCGACCACGAGACGCCGCACGATCTCGAACGCGAGCGCGCGATCGAGTGCATCGCCGGCGAACGAATCGATCGCATGGCTCAACGCTGCGGACGGCGGCGCTTCGTGCGTCGCGGTGCGAGCCAGTGCATCCACCGCCAGCGCGAACCACTCGGGATGGCGCACCGACGCAGGCGCGGCATCGGCACGCGTGCACTGACGCGCGAGCCACGCCAGCAATCGCGCCGCGCTCGGCGAGCACGATCCCCGCGTTGCAATCAGGTGCTGCACGAGTGCCCGCAGATGCGCGACGGTTCCGCGCGATCCACCCGCAGTCGCGAGCAGTAGCGCGTGGTCGGTGTGAACAGGGAGCTTCGTCGCGTCGACGCGACACGCGTGTAACCACTCGCGTGCATCGAGGCTGGACAATGGATCCACCGCGGAGTGCGCCGCATGCCACGCGTCCCACGCCGCCACGGTGCGTTCGTTCGTCTCGCGAAATCCCGGTGCCCGGGCGGTCAGCGCAAGGGCGAGTGCGATGCCGTGCCGTTCGTCGTCCGATGCGCGCCCCAACGCATGCACGCACGCGTCGCGAGTCGCCCCGCTCGAGGCGAGCAACTCGCCGACGAGCGCGTACACGAGCGACTCACGCGGTGGATCACTCGCGGCGATCTTCGCGCACCGCTCGATCATATCGACCCGCGCCTGCCCGCGCGCACGCACCACCAGCGTCGTGAGGATCTCGCGCCGCGTCTCGTGCCCTGCGCGCTCCGCGGCCGCGAGGATCGCGCGTCGCAATCGCGCATCGGCCGCGTGGGTGATCGCGAAGGAGCGCCATGTCTCGACACTCGCATCGTCCGGCGGAAGCGCGGTCTCGCTCACGGTCCTCCCGGAACGTCCGCGCGCCGCACGTCGAGCACCGACACGGGCGGCAACGCAGGCAGCGCGATCCCGGTGCAGCGGTGGGTACCGATGGTCGCGTCGTCCACCCGCCCCCAGGCGGCGGCGTAGAGCAACCCGGCCATCGATTCGCATCCGAGTGTGCGCAGACCATCGCCCAGCGTGCGCGCGGTGAAGAACACGAGCCGCGCATCCCAGCTGTCTTCGTCCCGTCGCGGCGCAGTCGAAGCGATGAGCGCGCGCGTGCGTTGATACCAGCGCCGCACGCCGACGCATCCCTCGGACGACGACCACAGCACGCCGCGCACACACACGCCGCCATCGGCGAACGCACGCAGCATCGCGGGCGACTCGGCCAGCACCGCTCGTCCCGCTTCACGTGAACGCACCGCGCGCACGAGACGCGCCGAACCACCGATGCCCGGGGTGAGATCGATGCGCAGCGTTGGATCGTGCGCGTGCGCCCACTGCCAGGCCCAGCTCGCACTCGACCATCCCGGATTCAAGATCGTGACGTCGTCGCGCAGACCTTCGACGCGTTGGAGATACAGCGCCGGAAAGAGCAGATGATCGCTGGCGAGCACGACGATCGCGTGCGGCGGCGCGGCGACGAGCGCTTCGGTTGCGAGCCGGCGCGTGACGCCACGCGGTCGCGAATGGACCAGCACGACGCCGACCGCGAGCGCACCCGCGAGCGGATAGAGCACGCGCGCAAAGGGAAACGCGGGGCGTGCGTCGCGCGCGGGAGTGAAGAGAGTCGCCATCGCGAGCGCGAGCGGCACGAGGAGATAGCCGCCGTAGTCGGGGTTGCCGGAGCGATACGGAACGTTCGCCGCGAGCATCAGCACGCCGAGTGCGCACGCGACTGCGAGCGCCGCGAGTTCGCGCACGTTGCGCGATGCGCGTCGCGACAACATGACCAGCGCGACGAGCAGCACGACGAGCGCGCCGTTGCCCACGAGATCGAGCGCTAGACGGGCGAGATTCGCGGCGAGTACGCGCGGTGTGAGCGACACGTTGCGCGCGAAGTCCGCGGCCGTGAGCAAGCGAGTCCATTCGTGTGCATCCGATGGCGCGCCCCACACGAGCGTGCGCGCTTCACGTCCGCGCACGTTCAGCACGTAGAGGTACGGCGCGAGCCCCGCGACGGCACCGAGCCCCATGCGCAACGCGACCATCACGCGGCTCTTCCATCCGCCGCGCATCGCGAGCACCAGAGCGCCCAGCGATTGCGCTGCGATCACCGGGTTCGCGCACGCGGCGAGTCCGGCGCACAGCCCGGCGAGCAGGTCGCTCGATGCGCGCTGCTTGCGGGCGACACGGAGCGCGAGCAACGCGAAGAGCGCGGCCAGTGCATACACCTCGATGCGACACGCGACGCTGCGCACCGACGGCAGCGCGGCGAACACGAGCACCGCGACCATCCAACGCAGCCCGCGCACCTCGCGCACATCGCGCGCGGCGACGAGCGGCAACGCAGCGGCGGGCGCGATGGAGAGCCAGGCGAGCAGCGCGAGCGGATGCCACGGCACGCGCGTCACGAGCCACCCGAGCAGCGTGTGGAGCGGCTGTCCCGGCGGATGCGCGAGTCCGTGAGTCACCGCGGCGAGTGCGAGTTCGGCGCTGTCGAACGGATCGAGATCGAAGCCCGCGCCCCACGCGAGCGACGCGCAAGCGGCAACGAATGCACCGGCGATTGCGAGTGCTCGGACGCGGTTGTTCGCGGCGTCGTTCGCCACGCGCGGAGTCTACCCGAGCCTGCGCGCGCGCTCGTACAAGAGGCACGCGCCGCCCATCACCGACGTGCTCAGCGAGACGGCGAAGAACAGCAGCGAGGCCGCGACCGCCGCGTCGTGCGCGACGCCGAGGAGACCGAAGAAGTGCGCGAACGCCAGCTCGCGCTGACCGAGTCCGCCGGGGGTGAGCGGGATGTACGTGATCAGCACGATCGCCGGCACGACCCGCGCGCACGCGAACACCGTGAGGTGCGGCGCGAGCGGAATGATCAACGCCGCGATGATGAGCAGCATCCCGAGTTGCGAGACCACCGAGAGCGCCAGGGCACCGAAGAGCGGTGCGAGCCGGCGAGCCGGCGGAACGCGCGCGAGAATCGGCCCTGCGATCGGCAGCCCCTCGACCATGCGTTTCATCGCGGGCTTGCGCACCACGAGTTGCGGGAGCGCGAAGACGACGACCGTCGCGGCGAGCGCGAAGAGCATTCCGATCTGCATCGCCACGATCACCGGCCCACCATGGAGCGAAGGCGAGAACACCGTCGCGACCCCGGCGATCGCGAGGAGCCCGAGCAGCCCGGCGAGTCGTTCGACGAACGCCACCACGTACGTCGTCGCTGCGTTCTCGAAGCAGTCCTGCACGCGATACGCACGCACGGCATCACCGGCGACACCGCTCGGGAGCACGGCGAAGTACTGGCCGACGAGGTTGTGGCGAAGGAGAGTGATGACCGGCGGGATCTTCGCTTCGTTCGCACCGTACGCGCGCAGCATGAGTTGCCAGCGCCACGCGCCGGTCGCGAGTGACACCATCACCACGACGTACGCGAGCCCGATGCCCACCGCGCCGACATCGAGCGCGCGCGCGAACACAGTGCGCCACGCGAACTGGCGCGAGAGATACGCGAACGGGAGCACCGCCCCGAGCAATCGCACCACCGAGCCCGGCCAGCGCGCCCAGGCCGATGCGAGCGCCGACTTTGCGCGCGGCGTCTCGGGCGGCGGAGTTTCGTCGGTGTTCACCGATTCCGTGGACTGCGTCGCGATCGTCACGGGAGGCGAATGCGAACGATCGCCTGCTGCGCCGGCTGCACCGTCACGCGCTGCGTTTGCGATCCGTGCGCCGGGTTGCTGCACACGACCGTGTGCGTGCCGGGCGAGATCGAACCGATGTCCACCGGCGTCTGTCCGCGCGCGACACCATCGACGGTGACGTTGCACCACGGATTGGCGCCGATGCGCATCGAGCCCGGACGACGATCGACCGCGGCGTGCGCTTCGGTGCGATCGAGATGCACCGCCGGCATGTTCACGGTCTGCTGCGCACGCGCCCGCACCTGTCGAGACTCCGAGTCGAAGCCCGAGGCGCTGAAGGTGAGGTGCAGCACTTCGCCGGCATGAACTCGCACGTGGAACGGCGATCCGGTGTTCACGTCACGAGTGTTCACTCGCAACAGCGCCGTGGCGGGATCGGTCGTCACGTTGAGCCACGCTTCGTCCGCTGCGAGCGGGCGTTCGTGCAGGACGATCGGCCGTCGCTCTACCGCGCCGCCCTGCGCGACGAACGTGAAGGTCTCGTCGCTCGTCTCGGGATGGCGCACGAGCACCGTGTGTTCGACGCCGGGTTCGAGCTGCGGAACGGTGAGCGGCGTGTGGCCTTCGATCTGCCGTCCGTCGACCAGCACGGTCGCGCCGCTCGGCTGGGTGGTCACTTCGAGGACCGCGAAGTTCGCCGCGCTCGCGCGTTCGAGCACCGCTTGGATGTTCTCGTGCGCGTTGCGCTGCGCGAGCGGGACCGACTGCGTGAAGGGCGCGTACCCCTCGGCACTCAGCTTGATCGCATAGCGCGCGCTCGCGCCGGTGGCGAGATCGTGAAGCGTGTACGGCGTGCGAAACTGCGTGGGCGCGTTGTTGAGCCAGATCGAAGCGCCTTCGGGCACCGAGTGCACTTCGATGGAGCCCGAGTGGATCGCGCGCGATTCAGCAGCCGCTGCGGTGCGCGCCTTCTCTTGCTTGAGATAGAGCGCTCCTCCGACCGCGGCGATCACCAGCACGCCGCCGATGGCGACGAACCACGGCGTCTTCGACGGCGGTGCCGGCTGCGGGAGCGAGAGCGAACCACCACCCATCGTGCCGGCCGCGGTGTACTGATCGGGTTCTTCCGAAGCGATGACGTCGGCGAGCTGCTTTCCTTGAAGAAGCGCCTCGCGCTGCGCGGCGAGCTTCTCTTCGAAGAGCATCTGCATCCAGTTGCCGAGCGCGACGGTCGACACCGGGATCTGTTCGGTGCGCGCGACGTTCTCGAGATCGGCCTGCAGGTCGCGTGCGTTCTGGTACCGCTTGGCGACGTCTTTCGACAGCGCCCGCATGATGACGGCTTCGAGCGCGGCCGAGATGCGCGGATTGACCTGCGCTGGGCGCGGATACTCGCCCTCGGTGATCATTCGCAGCGTTTCGTATTCGTTCGGCCCGCGGAACAGTCGCCGCCCGGTGCACAGCTCGAACAGGATCACGCCGAGCGCGAAGATGTCGCTTCGCCCGTCGAGCGCCTCGCCGCGCGCCTGCTCGGGGGACATGTACGGCACCTTCCCCTTGAGCTGACCGACCTTGGTGTGGTGCTCCGGATCGTGCGCCTTCTGAGCTTCCACCGACGGGTTCAGAAGAACTTCGGGCGACTCGCCCTTCTCTTGCGTGGCCTTCGCGATGCCGAAGTCGACGATCTTCACGTCGCCGGTGAACGTCACGAGGATGTTCTGCGGTGAGATGTCGCGATGCACGATGTGCAGCGGATTGCCGGCGAGGTCGCGCTTCTCGTGCGCGTAGGCGAGTCCCGACGCGACGCCGATGCCCATGCCCACCGCGTGTTCGAGCGGGAACTCGGTCACCGCTTTCGGCTTCATCCCGCGGACGACGGACCGCAGGTCCTCGCCGTGGATGTGCTCCATCGCGATGAAGTACGACTTGTCGACCGCGCCGACGTCGAAGATGGTGACGATGTTCGGGTGCGAGAACGTCGCGGCGATGCGCGCTTCCTGCAGGAACATCGTGATGAAGCCCTGGTCCTTCGCCATTTCGGGAAGGATCCGTTTGATCACCACGAGCTTCTCGAAGCCGGCGACCGAGCGATGCAGCGCGAGGAACAGTTCGGCCATGCCGCCGGTCGCGAGACGACGGAGCAGCGTGTACTTCCCGAACTTCCTCGGAAGTACTTCTTCGCCGTCCTTCGGTGCTTGCGCCCCATCGGCCGAACCGGCTGGCGGTGGGGGGTTGGCGGGCGCTGCGGCCTGACTCACGGGGTGTTCGCTTCCGTCATTCGGGGCGCCACGGGTCGCGACGCACGGTGACGTTGGAATCGTACGGGAGCAGTCGAAAGTGTCAATCGAGTGAAGCGCTTGCGGCTATTCCGCGAACGCCGACTCGTCAGCCGCCGAAGCACGGAACCATCAGACCCGTCGCAGGATCGACGTGCAACTCGCCCGGACGGCAGGCGCCACGGCTGTGCGAGTTCGCGGTGTTGTTGCGACCCGTACCGCCCTGCGTGTGCGAACCGCTGTTTCCGCCACCGGTGCTCTGCATCGCGATCGCGATCTCCTGTCCGTCGCGATCGGGCGTGACGGTGATCTCGCCTCGTTTGCGCGGCGCGGTTGCGACGAAGTGCAGCGACTGCCCGCGCGGGACCGTCAGTTCGCACGGCGTCTGTTCGCAGCGCAGCGGTGAACCCTCGACCTCGACGCGCGCTCCGACCGGCGTGGTTGCGACATGGATGCGAAAGGCAGTCGGCGCAGCGACACCCGCGTCTGCCGAGGCCGGAACGATCGCAACCCCGGCGTCCGCGCCGGCAGGGATCACAGCGCCTTGATGGCCATTGGCGTTGCCGTTGTTGCTGCCATTGCCGCCATTGTTCGCCGCGATGGTCTGGCCGTTCGAACCGTTGCCTCCATTCGCCCGCGTCAGCGCCACGGTGACCGCGCCGCCCACCAGCAGCAGTGCGATCGCGCCGGCGACCATTCCGATCGTGCGCTTCGTTCCGTTGGCGCTCGGCGGTGATTCGATCGTGTGCGAAACGGGCGCGACCGGCGTGTTGCCGCTGCCCGAGATCCCGGCGGCGGCGAGCCGCGAAGTCGCGTCGGCCGATGGCATCGCGACGAACGAAGCAGCCGAGGGGCGCTGTCCGTCACGGAACCGAACCAGGTCGTCGCAGAGTTCCTGCATCGACGCGTAGCGCTGGTTCGCGTCCTTCGCGAGCGCCTTGTCGATGATCGCTTCCAGATCGCGCGGCACGTTCGCATCGGGCTTGAACGACTTGATCGGCGGGATCGGCTCGAACATGTGCTGCGTGAGCACGCCCATGAACGTGTCGCCCACGAACGGCACACGGCCGGCCAGCGTCTCGTACATGATCACGCCGACGGCATAGACATCGACGCGGTGATCGATCTGTTTTCCCGAGGCTTGCTCGGGCGACATGTACTCGGGCGTTCCGAAGATCATCCCGGTGCGCGTGAGCTTGCGCGCGCTCTCGCCGCCACCCCCGCCGGACATGTCCTTCATCTGCGCGATGCCGAAGTCGACGATCTTCACGATCTCGCGGCCATCGTCGCCCGGCACGAGGAAGACGTTCTCGGGCTTGAGATCGCGATGAACGATCCCCTTCGCGTG
>CBIHQZ010000122.1:0-10680 GCA_966212315.1 uncultured Myxococcales bacterium | reverse complement strand
CGTGCGTGAGCTACACGCCTGACTCGACCCTCTTTGAGCAGCCTAGGCTGTTCCGCTGGGCCCGCTGCGCGCTCGCGGGCGGCGATGGGGCGCGTGCGCGGGCGACTCTCGGTGCGCTCTTGCACCGCGCCCCGGACGAAGCACTCGGCGCGCCGGCGGACCTCGAGGCGAGCACGGTGTCTCTGCCATACGACGACCTCGTGGCGCGGGCCGATCGTGCGCGCGGCGAAGTGCGCGAGAGCGAGGCACGCGAACGCGCGGCGCGGGCCCGACTCGATGCGCAGGAAGCCGAGGCAAGCTGGCCGGCGTTCACGTTCGGGCTGAGTTACATGCAGGACCCGATGCGCGAGCCGGGGCTCGGTGCACTCGTCTCGATGACGCTGCCGTGGCTCTCTGGCGCCGGGCGTGCGCGCGTTGCGCAAGCGCGGGAAGAAGTGCTGGCGGAGCACGCGACGATCGAGGGCGCGCGATGGACTGCTCGACGCGAGATCGCGGACGCGCGGGCGCAACTCGCGGCGAGCGAGCAGGTGCTGAGTGTGTTGCGGCGAGAGTCGATTCCGGCCGCCACGCGCGGCATCGATGCGGTGCGATCGGCGTACGTCACCGGCGATGCGGATCTGGTGCAGTGGCTCGATGCATCGCGCACGGCGCTCGAATTCGCGATGGACGAAGCCGACGCGATCGCCGACCTCGCGCGCGCCGCGGGCGCTCTCGAATCGGCGGTGGGCGAACCGTTGCCGCGCGTGCCGGTGACCACCGACGGAGGCGCGCGATGAGCGACGACACGCATCCGATGCCCGAAGCGCCCGAGCCGCCGCCGCGCGGTGTGTTGCTCATGTCCATCGTGCGATGGGTGCTGCTTCTCGCGATGACCGGGCTCGCGGTGTACGCCGCGCGCACCTACGGCTTCGGTGGCGCCGCGTCGCAGCCCGCGCGCGAGGCTCGCTACTACTGCCCGATGCACCCGCAGATCACGTCGCCCGATCCGGGCGAGTGCCCCATCTGTCACATGACGCTCGAGCCGATTCCGCACGATCGATCGCACGCGACCGGGCCGATGAGCGCTGCGGTCACGGACGCGCAGGCACTCGCGGTCGACGCCGCGACGGACGCGAACGCTGCGCCTCGCAGTGTCGTGCTCACCCTCGATCGTCGGCAGGCGATCGGCGTCGCGACGACGGCGGTCGAACGTCGCGAGGTGCGTGATCCGCTGCGGGTGCCGGCAGTGGTGGCGATTCGCGAGAACGGCGAGAGCGAAGTGCACGTGCGCGCGCCGACGTTCATCGAACGCGTGGCGGTGCGCGAAACCGGTGTGCGGGTGAGAGCCGGCGAAGTGCTGGCGTGGGGCTACAGCCCTGCCATCTATCGCGCGCAACAAGATCTCTTCACCGCGGGTCGTTGGACGTCGGCGGGCAATTCCGATGGATCGAGCGCGAGCAACGAAGGCGCGCGCATGCTCGGCGCGGCGCGCGAGAGTCTGCGATTGCTCGGCGTCAGCGACGGCGACATCGACGCGATCGTGCGATCGGGAGCGCCGATGCGGCAGGTGCCGATTCGCGCGACCTCGGGCGGCGTGGTGATGCGGCGAACCGCGGTGCCCGGCTTGTACGCGCAGCCGGAGACCGCGCTGTACGAAGTCGCCGATCTGTCGCGCGTGTGGGTGAACGCGAGCGTGTTCGCGGGTGACATCGCGCGCATTCATCGCGGCGACGTGGCGCGCTTTCTTGCCAACGGCGACGGCACCGATGTGGAAGCGCGCGTCGCATTGATCGAACCGTCCATCGATGCCGCGACTCGCACCGCGCGCGTGCGACTCGAGGTCGCCAATCCCGGCACGCGCTGGCGACCGGGTGCATTCGGCGAAGTGTCGTTCGTCGCGACGAGTCGCAGTGCGATGGTGGTGCCGCGCGACGCCATCATCGATCCCGGCGATGGACGCTACGTGTTCGTCGACGCGGGAGAGGGGCGCTTCGAAGCGCGACGCATCGAGGCCGGTGCGACGATCGGCGACGTGACCGAAGTGCTCTCCGGACTGCGCGAAGGCGAGCGCGTGGTGGTGCGCGGCGCGTTCCTGCTCGACGCGGAAACGCGCTTGCGATCGGCCGTTTCGAACGGAGGCGCGCCGTGATCGCGAAGATGATCGAACTCTCCGCTCGCAATCGCGCGCTCGTGCTCTTCGGCGCACTCGCCCTCGCCATCGGCGGACTCGCCGCGATGCGCAACGTACGCGTCGACGCGATTCCCGATCTCACCGATGCGCAGGTCATCGTCTTCACCGAGTGGGTCGGCCGCTCGCCCACGCTCGTGGAAGATCAGGTGACCTACCCGCTCGTGACCGCGTTGCTCTCCGCGCCGCACGTGGCCGACGTGCGCGGGCAGAGCATGTTCGGGATGAGCTTCGTGTACGTGATCTTCGACGAAGGCACCGATCTCTACTGGGCGCGCTCGCGCGTGCTCGAGTTGCTCACCACCGCCCGCGCGCGACTCCCGGCCGATGCATCGCCGCGGCTCGGACCCGACGCGACCGGCACCGGGTGGGTGTACCAGTACGCACTCGTCGATCGCACCGGACGAACCGATCTCGGCGCCCTCCGCACGCTGCAGGACTACACGCTGCGATTCGCCCTCGCGAGCGTCCCCGGCGTCGCCGAAGTCGCGGGCGTCGGCGGCTTCGAACCGCAGTACCAGGTCACGCTCGATCCGAATCGCATGCGCACCCTCGGCCTCGCATTGAGCGACGTTGCCGATGCGATCCGCCGCTCGAACCGTGACGTCGGCGGACGCCTCGTGGAGATGTCGCAGCGCGAGTACTTCGTGCGCGGGCGCGGCTACCTCGGCGGCGTCGACGACATCCTCTCGGTGGTGGTTCGCGCGAACGAGAGCGGCACGCCCTTGCGGGTGCGCGACATCGGAAGCGTGCAGATGGGGCCGGAGATCCGGCGCGGTGCAGTCGACTTCGACGGCCTCGGCGACACGGTGTCCGGCATCGTCGTGATGCGCGAAGGCGAGAACGCGCGCGACGTGATCGCGCGGGTCGAACACAAACTCGACGAACTGCGACCGTCGCTGCCGAACGGGGTGCAGATCGTGCCGGTGTACAACCGCGCATCGCTCATCGCGCGATCGATCGAGACGCTGCGCCATGCGCTCACCGACGAGATGCTGGTGGTCGCCGGCGTGATCGTGCTGTTCCTTTTGCACCTGCGGAGCGCGCTCCTGCCCATCGTGTCGCTCCCGCTCGCGGTGCTCCTCGCGTTCATCCCGATGTGGCTGTTCGGCATCCCCGCCACGATCATGTCGCTCGGCGGAATCGCGATTGCGATCGGCGCCACCGTCGATGCCGAGATCGTGATGGTCGAAGCGGCGCACAAGAAGCTCGAACACGCGCCGAAGAATCTCTCCGACAAGCAGCGCTCTCGGCTTCTGGCGGAGGCGGCGCGCGAGGTGACACCGGCGATCTTCTTCTCGCTGCTCATCATCGCCGCGTCGTTCATCCCCGTGTTCGGACTCAACGGACAAGCGGGGCGACTGTTCCGTCCGCTCGCGTTCACCAAGACCTTCGTGATGCTCGCGGCGGCGTTGCTCTCGATCACGGTCGCACCGGCGATGCGCGACACGCTGCTGCGCGGGCGGATCCGCCCCGAGGCGAAGCACCCGGTCTCGCGTGTGATCCGCGCGGTGTACGAGCCGTTCGTGTACGTCGCGCTGCGCAATCCGTGGACCACGGTGCTCATCGGCGCGATGGCACTCGCGTCGGCGATTCCCGTCGCGCGCCGCATCGGCACCGAGTTCATGCCGCCGCTCGACGAAGGCGATCTGCTCTTCATGCCGACGACGCTCCCGAACGTGTCGATCGAAGAAGCGCAGCGCGTGATGCAGCGACAGGACGCGATCCTCCGAAGCTTTCCCGAAGTGGTGAGCGTCCTCGGCAAGGTCGGTCGCGCCGACACGCCGACGGATCCCGCGCCGCTGTCGATGGTCGAAACCGTGGTGCAACTGCGCCCTCGCGAGACATGGCGAACGCACTACGTGCGGCGTTGGTACGTGGGCCGCACACCGACGTTCGTGCGTCCCGTGCTGCAGCGCATCTGGCCCGAGTTCGAGCCGATGGAGCGCGAGGATCTGGTCCGCGAGATGAACGCGCGCCTCCAGTTCGCGGGCTGGACCAATGCGTTCACGCAGCCGATTCGCGCACGCATCGACATGAACACCACCGGCGTTCGCACCCCCGTCGGCATCAAGGTGTTCGGTCGCGACATCGGTGAGATCGAGCGAGCGGGCGTTGCGATCGAAGCGGTGGTGCGTCGCATCGGCGGCGTGCGCAGCGTGCTCTTCGAACGGCAGACGGGCGGGCTCTATCTCGACATCCGTCCGCGTCGCGACGACCTCGCGCGCTTCGGTCTGCGCGTCGACGACGTGAACGACGTGATCGAAACCGCGCTCGGCGGACTCGCGATCACCACCACCGTGGAAGGGCGCAATCGCTTCTCGGTGAATCTCCGCTACCCGCAGGCGGCTCGTTCGAGCGTCGAGACGATACGCAACGCGCAGGTTGCACTTCCCGGCGGCGGTGGTCGGTCGATCGCACTCGGTGACGTCGCCGACGTCGCGATCGCGTCGGGGCCGCCGATGATCAAAGACGAGTCGGGGATGCTGGTCGGCGTGGTGTACGTCGACGTCGATGCGAGCCGCGATCTCGGCGGGCTCGTGACCGACGCGCGCGAGGCGGTCGACGCCGCGATCCACCGCGGCGAAGTGCCGATGGCGACCGGGATGTATCTCCGCTGGACGGGTCAGTACGAGCTGCTGACGCAGATGGAGTCGCGCATGAAAGTGCTCGTGCCGCTCGCGCTGGTCATCGTGATGGTGCTGCTCTTCCTGCAGTTCCGGAACTTCACCGAGGTGATGATCGTCCTGCTCTCGGTCCCCTTCGCGCTGGTGGGCAGCGTGTGGGCGGTGTTCCTGCTCGGCTACAACCTCTCGACCGCGGTGTGGGTCGGCGTGATCGCGCTGATCGGGCTCTCGGCGCAGACCGGCGTGGTGATGATCTTGTACATCGATCACGCCTTCGAGCGTCGTCGCGTCGCGGGGAAGATCCGTTCGCTCGACGACATCCTTCACGCGCACGCCGAGGGCACCGTGCAACGCGTGCGTCCGAAGTTGATGACGGTGGGTACGATGCTCGTCGGCCTCGTGCCGCTGCTCTGGTCGCGCGGATCCGGGAGCGACGTGATGCGGCGGATCGCGGCGCCGATGGTGGGCGGCTTGATCACGAGCGCGTTCCTCACGCTCGAGATCATCCCGGTGATCTACACGTACTGGCGCAACGAGCAGCTCACGTGGTCGAAGCTCGCGCGCCATGCGCCATCGCGATTGCCTGTGCTTCGTACGATGCAACGCCTCGCGGTGATCGCGGCAGGGGTTCTGCTCGCGGCGCTGCTCGTGCCGCTCTACGTGCGCGGCGCCACGCCACTCGGTGATGTTGCCCGCGTGGCAAACATCGTGATGCTCGTGAGCAGCGCGCTGGCGATCGGCGCGGTGCTGGGCTATTTCGCGTTCCGCCCGTGGGCCGTGCACGGACTGGGCGGAATCGAGCACGCACTCGAAGCGAGTGACGACGAAGACGAAGACCAGAACGACGACCTGACCGCTGCACGACCCGACACAGGAGACTCCGCATCATGACCACGACGACGCATCGAATCGCATCCTCGCTCTCGACTCGCACGCTGCTGATCGCCCTCGCACTCGGTGGCGCTGTCGGCGCGTGCAATCGCGGGTCGAGTGGCGGTGGCGGCACGACCGCGCCGACGCCGGGGCCGCAGGCGGGCAATCGCTTCAACGTGACGGTCGACGGGCAGGGGTATCACCCGGCGACGGTGAGCGTGCATGCGGGGCAGCCGGTGACGCTGGTGTTCACACGCACGAGCGATGAAGGGTGCGGGCAGCAGGTGGTGTTTCCGTCGCTGTCGGTGCAGCGCGATCTGCCGCTGAATACGCCGGTCGAAGTGCAGGTGACGCCGAGTGCGAGCGCGCCGATCGCGTTCACGTGCGGGATGGGGATGTATCGCGGGAGTGTGGTGGCGACGCAGTAGGGGGAGAGCGCGCGGTGCTGCCCTGCCAATAAATTGGCGGGCTACCGTTGAGCCGTCGGCCTTCGCCGACTGCGTGCATGGCGCGGTCGGAGACCACAGCGTCGCGTGGTTCGAGACATGCGTACCGCGATCGACGCCCTGCGCGATTCGCAGCGCCCCACCCCGCCGACGAAGGTCGGCACCTCAAAGATAGCCCGCCAATTCATTGGCAGAGTCAGCGGGAAACGGCCCCGAACGCCTCCTCGACCTGTCGACCCCCGTCCAAAGTCGCTCCCTGGACGGCACTCGACCTGTCGACCCCCGTCCAAAGTCGCTCCCCGGACGGCACTCGACACGTCGACCCCCGTCCAAAGTCGCTCCCTGGACGGCAGTCGACACGTCGACCCCCGTCCAAAGTCGCTCCCTGGACGCCCCTCGACGCGTCGAGGACGCGTTCGGTTCCCGCTCGCGCCGATCCGGCGCTCTTGGCTACGCTCGGCGGCGAAGAGGAGGGCTCATGCGGACATTTGGTGAAACAACATCGTTCGACAGCGCACGCGACCAGAGCTTGTTCACGCTCGAGGCGCTGGATGCACACGCAGACAAGCAGGTGCGCGATCTCGCGAAGCCGCTCGCGCAGCATCTGGCGACGGGCGACAAGGTGGAGGAGAACCGACGCGCCGCGAATCGCGCCGCCGTGCGTGCCAACGCGCGAGTGCGCATGCGCGACGGTGAAGCCGACGACGCCGCGCGCGAGTTCTCGAAAGACGTACTCGCAGCGGTGCGCCAGGACCGCACGGCGCCGCTGTTCCGTCTGCTCTTCTCGCATAGCCCGAGCGACCTGATCGCGCTCTCGCTCGCGCCCGAACTCGACGCCATCGACGGCATCGTCGCGACGCTCGGCGATCACTCGGTGCCTGCCGATCTGCGCAAGAAGTGGACTGCGCTCTGGACGCGGCTGCTCGCCGCCGGTCGCGCCGCGCTCGCAGAGCGCGACGAGGCAGCGCGTGCGGCAGCATCGTCGTCGCTCGAAGTCGAACGTTGGATCGCGCGCGCCGACAAGCATCGTCGCGCGATCGACGGTGCGCTCACGCAATACGCGGCCGAGAACGACCTCCCCGCGGACTTCAACGACCGCTTCTTCCCCGCGGTGACGGGTTCGAAGCGCGCGAAAAGGACCGCACCGGCCACGCAGCCCGGCGCGCCCGCGCAGCCGTAGCCAGCGCCGTCCGTCCCACCTCGTCCTTCGCGCCGCTCCGCGCGGTGCATCCACAGAAACTTTTCGACACGCACGCAGACCACCCGTCGGGGTGGTTCGCTGGAACGGTGACTCGTGACACCGTCCGTTCATGACGAGAAAGCGATGCGTCCCTGCGTGACTCGTTTCCTACCCGGTTCGATCGCGGCCCTTGCTGCGCTGATCTCCGCCTGCGCTCGCACGGTGGTTCCTGTGGGTGACGACGCGGGCGACGCAACGAGCATCGACGGCACGGACGCGTCGGCACCGGATAACGACCTGCGTCGCGTGACGACCGGCGCGGGGTTCTCCTGCGCGATCGACAGCGCCGGCGCCGTCGCGTGTTGGGGAGACAATTCGTCGGGAGCACTCGGTGACGGCACGCACGTGATGCATCCGCTCCCGATCCGCGTCCCGCTTCCCGAGCCCGCGACCACTGTATCCGCGGGCTTGGGTTGTACGTGCGCGTCCGTCGCGTCCGGCGCCCTCTACTGCTGGGGAGACGCTTCGCAGCAACTCGGACTCACGCAGCCAGGCAATGCGATCCCGCCAACGGTCGTCGCGCTCGACGCCGTTACCGCGGTGAGCAGTGGGTATTCGTTCACGTGTGCGCTCCGTGTCGACGGAAGCGTGTGGTGTTGGGGCGCGAACGGCGCACGCCAGCTCGGGGACGGAACGACGCAGTACCGGTCGGTTCCGCGGCCCGTTCCCATTCCGCCGGCGCAGGCCATCAGCCTCGGGGGTGCACACGCGTGCGCGATCCTCACGGACCGCAGCGTGATGTGCTGGGGGGACAACATCTTCGGACAGCTCGGTGAGGGGACGACGGATCACCGGTTCGTTCCCGTTCGTCCGCCCCTTCAGAACGTTGTCAGTATCGCGTGCGGCGACGAGTCGACGTGCGCGGTGCTCGCCGACGGCACCGCGCGCTGTTGGGGCAGCAACTCGTCGGGTCAGCTGGGAGTCGGGACGATCGATACGAGGCGGCACCCGAATCCCGAAGCCGTCGACGGCGCTGGGTTCGTACGCATCGCGATGTTGAGCGCGACCGCGTGTGCGCTGGATGCGCGCGGCGAAACGCGCTGCTGGGGCAGGAATGTGGAAGGTCAGATCGGCGATGGAACAGTGGTCAATCGACCGCGTCCTACCCTGGTACCCGGCGTGCCCGCATTCGTGGGGATCTCCGCGGGGACGCTTCAATCGTGCGGCGCGACAGCATCGGGCGCCGTGTGGTGCTGGGGATCGACGTCGAGTGACGGGCTCGGTAATGGCGTCACGATGACCACGATCGGCGGGCCGACCGAAGTGCGCTTGTAGTCGCGACGCGATCCATCGGGTGTTCCTGGGGGGCATCTGCCGCACGCGCGCCGACGCGCGCGATGACTCGATGCACGCCCCGCAGACGACACTTTTCGCATCGCGCGCTCACGCAGACCCCTCCCCATCGCTGCGACCGTTTTGTTCGCTTGCCCCTCCCCGGCCGACAGCCTCACGAGACGCATCGACGCGCGATGCTGTCGGTCGAAGAGGGGCACTCGCGACCCGCGTCGACGTTCACTTCATCAACTCGATGCGCCCCTTCGACACCGCTGTTCTCGTGCCTCGAACAGCTTGCTCAGGGCGAACGGTTTGATACCGATCGCGCAATGCATGCCCCTCTTCGGACGACACTCACGGTCTACGCATCGCGCAGTGTCGTTCGGGGAGGGGCGACCGCGAACCGACGTGAAGATGCGGGGGAGGGGTCTCCGTCATCAGCTTGCAGGGGAGACGTCTGCGGAAACCACGGCACTCGCCGCGCGCGCATGCACCACCATCGGCATCCCGCCCGCGGGACGCAGCGTGGCGAACGGCTCCGCCTCCACTACTTCGCGCCCGGGCGGCAGCTCGAATCGAAGCCGCCGCGCCATCGTCGCGAGGACGATCTGCCCTTCCATCAACGCAAAGTGATTGCCGATGCACACGCGCGGGCCGCCGCCGAACGGGAGCCACGCGGACTTGTGTCGCGCGCTCTCCTGCGCGGGATCGAAGCGCTCCGGGTCGAAGCGCTCGGGATCGGGATACACACGCGGATTGAAGTGAATGCTGTACGGCGGCACGAGCACGATGGTGTGCCGCGGCAACGTGTATCCCGCGATCTCGACCTCGCTCGTGGTCTCGCGCGCGATCACGTACACGGGCGGGTACTTGCGCAGCGCTTCCTTGAAGACCTTCGCCGAGAGGGAGAGCTTGCCGAGGTCTTCCATCCGCGGCGCCGCGCCACCGAGTGAATCGCCTTCGCGCTGCACGCGGTCGTACAGCGCGGGATTGCGCGCGAGTTCGTAGAACGCCCACGCGAGCCCGGTGGCTGTGGTCTCGTGTCCGGCGACGAACAACGTGACCGCTTCGTCGCGCACCTGCTTGTCCGTCATGCGACCACCGGTGTCTTCGTCTTGCGCGCGGAGCAATTGCGTCAGCAGGTCCTCGCGCGCGAAGCCCACCGAGCGGCGGTCTTCGATCATTCGCGCGATGCGCCGGTCGATCACCGCGATCGCGTCGCGCGCGGGGCGCGAGGCGGGGAGGTGGTAGGCGATGGGCGTCTCGAGTCGCTCGAGCACCGAGGCCGCGACATCGCGGAGCGTGCCGCGCGCACGTTCGTGAAAGAGTCGCACCGCGAGCTGCCCCATCAACTGCCCCACCATCCACGGAGTCCCCATCTGCGTGTCGCTCCAGGCGAGTGACGTGGTGAGGGCTTCGCCGAGTTCGTCGGCATCGTCGAAGGTCTCCGCATCGAAGAGCGCCTTGCCGACCACGCTCATCGCGATCTGCGTGGTGGCACGCGCGATGTCGGTCGTCTCGCCGGCCACGAGTCGGTCGGCGGTGCGATGCGCGCACGTCGTCATGCACTCCGCGAAGCCGGCGATCTGCCCGTGGTTGAACATCGGCGCCATCAGCTTGCGCTGCCGCTTCCACAGATCGCCGCCGCTCGTGAACAGCCCTTCGCCCGCGAGTGGATAGAGAATCAATCGCGTCGCCGGCGACTTCGAGAATGCGCGCGCTTTCTCGACCAGCACCTCGTGCGCGATCTCGGGCGCGTTCACCATCACCAGCGTTCGACCGAAGAAGCGGAGTCGAACGATGTCTCCCTCGGCGGATACGCGTCGCAGGAAGGGAAGACGCTGCGAGCGAAATTCATCGGCGTGGCCACCGATGCCGTGCGATCCGCTGAGGAACGGGATGTCTTGGAGGCGCATGGCGCGAAGCATAGGGGCGGCCCTTGTGCGCGGAAACCCCGGCCGTCGCTTCACGTCCCCGACGCGTGGTCGCCGCCCGAAGTGGTGGCGTAGAAGCCGTGCGGCCAGTGTCGATACCAGGTGGCGTCGAGCATCG
>CBIHQZ010000121.1:0-10731 GCA_966212315.1 uncultured Myxococcales bacterium | reverse complement strand
CCGGAGCGTGTCGGCGACGTGATCGAGCTGATGCAGCAGCTGTCGAAAGAGGGGCTCACGATCGTCGCAGTTACACACGAGATGCGCTTCGCACGGGCGATCTCGAACCGCATCGTCGTGCTTCACGGCGGCGCAATCGTCGAGCAGGGCCCGCCCGACGAGGTACTGGACCATCCGCAACACGCTCGAACGCGTGCGTTCCTGGGGCACTGACGCGTTCGTCATCGTCGAGCTGAAGGGCGGGTGCGGCGCGGTCGTTGTCCACCGTGATGCCGACCCTCCTACGCATCCTGAAGATCCTGTCGTTCCTCCTGCCGATCCTCACGTTCGCTCCGTTCGTGCGCGCGATGCCGCGGTTCCGCGTCGACACGAACAACGTCGTCGGGCCCGTCCGCACCGACGTCTTCGGCGCCAACGTCGAGTACATCGGCGAC
Source organism: uncultured Myxococcales bacterium (assembly GCA_966212315.1). GTDB lineage: Bacteria > Myxococcota_A > Polyangia > Polyangiales > CBIHQZ01. The sequence continues at coordinate 10,297 of CBIHQZ010000121.1, read as the reverse complement.
GACTCGCCTGCGGTCCGCAGCGTGATGGACGGGACTCCGCTCGCGCGATTCCCCGGCGGCGACGACGTGTCGCGCTTTCTCTGGACGAATCCGACGACCGGCACCTGCTCCCGCCCGCAGTGGAATTGGGACGCGATCGCGAACTACGCCGCGTCGCACGGCATGGCTTTGTTTCTCGAGTCGAACGTCGTTCTCGGCGACGCGGAGAGCACCGCGCAGTGGGTGCGTGATGCACGCGCGCGCGGGATCGCGGTGCCGTATCTCGATGTCGGCAACGAGGTGTGGGGCTCGTGGGACGCGGGCTATCGCACGCCTGCGCAATACGAGCAGGACGTGCGCGCGACAGCCGCGGCCGTTCGCGCGGTCTCGCCCGAGACGAAGATCGTCCTCGAGATCGGCACGTTCAATCAGGACGCGTGGAATCGCGAAGCGATCCGTCGCACGGCCGACGTCATCGACGCGATCGACTACCACTACTACCCGAACCATCAAGCGTCGCCCGATGCGATGCAGGTGGTCGCAGGGGCCGATGGCGTGGCACCGCTCATGACGCGATTGCGGTCGCTGCTGCAGTCCGCGGCGCCCACGCGAGCGGGCGCGATCGAGATCCTCATCGGCGAATACGACGGCGCGTCGGATCCGCCCCGTGGAAGTTCGCCGGCGCCGGGTCATGCGTATCTACAGTGGTCGATGCCGAATGCGCTGTTCTACGGCGTCGCGCTCGGCGAGATGCTGCACGCTGGTGTGGCCGCCGCGACGTTCTACGAACTGCAGGGCTATCGATTCGGCGCAGTGAACGGCAATGCGTGCACCGATGCGAACACGACGATCCGCCGCCCGAAGGAACTCGCGTTGCGTTTGTACCGCGAACACTTCGGTGCGCAGTTGCTCGACGTGGACGCAGCCGAAGTGCCCACGTTCCACAGCGACGGCCCGACGAATTGGGACGGGTTCGCGGGTGACGCACCGTTCGTGCGTGCGTACGCGAGCCTCGGCGCCGATCGAAACACGCTGCACCTGATGATCACGAATCGCAGTGCGGAGACGTCGTATGCGACGCAGTGGTCGCTGGCGGGATTCGAGCCCGAGTCCGACGCGGAGATCTGGCAGCTCGCGGGTGATTCGATCATGGCGACCAACGAGAACGTCGGTGGCCCGGTCGACGCGGTGCGTACCGTCGCATCGCATGCCGCGATCGCGGGGAGCGAGTTCACATTCGATGCGCCGCCTCATTCGGTGACCGCGCTGGTGCTTCGTCGTCGCCAGCCCGTTTCGTCGCCCGCGGATGCAGGCACGACCGCGGACGCCGGTTCGACTGACGCATCCGATGCCGGAAACACGCCCGCGCACGATGCGGGTGCGACGCGCGACGCGGGGTCAGCCGATGCGAGTAGCGAAGGCGACGCGTCCTCGGAGAAGCCGATCGACGAGCCGTCGGGCATGTCGTGCACTGCTTCACCGCGCGGCCAGGCGGGTGATCTCGTCGCGCCGTTCGCGCTTCTCGCGCTGGCTGCATTCGTCGCGCGCCGCATGCGCTTGCGAGGTTGTACGCAGGCGAATAGCCGACTCAACGCGTGAGGCGGCGGACCGATCCGTCGTCTTCACCGACGAGCACCTCGGTCGTGATGTCGAGGAAGAATCCATGCTCGACCACGCCCGTGATCGACTTGAGTGCCGTGGCGAGCCGGGCGGCATCGAAGCCGTTGCTTTCGTTCTCGACGAAGTGCGCGAACACGACAAAGCAGCCGTTGTCGGTGACGAACGGCTGGCCGTCGTCTCCGCGATGCAATTCAGGACGCAATCCGAGTTCGGCGATGCGCTGCGACGTCGACTCGACACCGAATCGTACGGTCTCGACCGGCACCCGCCCCGCATGTGCGAGTGACTCGACCGGTTTGGCCGCATCGACGACGACGACGAATCGTTCGGCCGCGAGCGCCACCATCTTTTCGCGAAAGAGTGCACCGCCGTAGCCCTTCACGAGGTCGAGTCGCGGATCGACCGCATCGGCACCATCTACTGCGAGATCGACGCGGCCCACGCGATCGAGATCGACCACCGTGATTCCTTCCTTGCGCGCGAGATCCTCCGTAGCGCGCGACGTGCACACCGCCGTGATCGCGAGGCCCGTGCGCACGCGTTCGCCGAGGGCACGCACGAAGCGACTCGCGGTCGAGCCCGTTCCCAGACCGACACACATTCCCGCGCGAACCAGCGTGAGTGCTGCCCGCGCTGCGGCGTCTTTCCCTGCGTCGTGTTCGTCGGCCATCGAGTCGACAGTAGCGCGTTCGACTCGCGACGGCCCCGACCGCGGACACATCTTGCGGCGAGCTTCGCGCGGTGCGATGCGTTGCGACGTGGCGCTTCCCTATCCCGCGGAACGAGTGCGCGATGCAGTCGAGCAGGCATGCACCGAGATGCACATCGAATCGCAGTACATCGGTTCGGTTCACGCCTACCTCGAAGAAGACGAGGACAGCTGGCCGCGTTGTTGCGGGTCCAGTTGCGAACCGTGCGTGCTCACGTTGGCAGCCGCCGCGCGGCGTGCGTTGAAGTTGCTCGAATCCGGTAGTTAGGGAGGCGTGTCTCTCCTGCGCACTCACTCGACCGTGAACGGAACGTCGACCCACGCGCCGCCACGAAAGGTGAACAGCTTGTGGTCGTCGACAACGCCGTCGCGGACGCTGGTCACGAGATAGAGCACCGGATACGAGAGCACGCCGTCGGGCGCCGCCGCTGCTTGATCTTCCGCGGAGAAGTACGCGCCGACGTCGCAGTGCGAGTGATAGATCACTTTCACGGGCCGGCCCCCGCGCTCGCCTTCTTCGAAGGTCTTGTAGATCACGCGCGCGTCGATCACGTAGAAGGTTTTCGCGGTGCGAGGGAACGTCTCGGGATCGGCCCGGTGATACCGATCGGCGTGGTTCACCTGCCGCAGTCCCGCGTCGATGCGGGTCGGCTCGGCGGCGGGACCGAGAAGCATGCCGCACGATTCGTTCGGATATTCCTGCACTGCGTGGGCGTCGACGTCGTCGAGAACGGCTTTGGGAATGCTGATTCCGCCCGCCAACCATCCGTGTTGCGCTGCCATCGAATACTCCCTCACCAGCGGTACGTTCGTTCCCACTTCATCGGCGCGAAGTAGCGATCGCCGCGATCGCACATCACCGTCACGACACAGCCCGTTTCGCCGCGCGCGGAGATCTCCTTCGCCAGGCGATACGCGGCGAAGACGTTTGCGCCCGACGAATGGCCGATGTGCAAGCCGTCCTGAGCCGCGAGTCGATCGCTCATGTCCCAGCCGTCTTCGGTGCTCACGCGCACGGTGCCGTCGAAGATGGACGGATCGTAGATGCCCGGCTTGAGGGAGCTGTCCATGTGCTTGAGCCCCTCGAGCCCGTGCAACGGTTCGTCCGGCTCCATCGCGAGGCACACGATCTTGCGCGTATGTTCGCGCAATCGCCGGGTTGTTCCCATCATTGTTCCCGACGTGCCGAGTCCCGTGACGAAGTGCGTGATCCGATCGCCGACATCGTGGAAAATCTCTGCGCCCGTGCCGTGATAGTGGGCACCTGGATTCGCAGGGTTCGAGTATTGATCGGGATAGAAATATTTCTCGGGGTTCTCGGCGACGAGGCGACGTACCAGGTGAATCGCACCGTCACTTCCCTCGAGCGGGTCGCTGTAGATCAACTCGGTGCCGAACGCTTGCGTGATGTCCTTGCGCGCCTGCGACACGTTCGACGGCATCACCAGCGCGACGCGGTATCCGAGCGCCGCGCCCATCAACGAATAGGCCACGCCGGTATTTCCCGACGTCGAGTCGACGAGGATATTGTCGCGGGTGAGTCTGCCCGACGCGACGCCGTCGAGAACGATCTGCTTGGCGGCGCGATCTTTCACGCTTCCACCAGGATTCATGAACTCGAGCTTTGCGTAGATCTCGACACCAGGGGTGTCGCGCTCCAGGCGCGTCAATCGCAACAGCGGTGTATTTCCCACTGCGTCGACCATCGAGTTCAATCGGGCAGGGCGATACAGCGTCGTCACGGTGCGGACCCTCCGTCGAGATGCTCGAGAAGCGCCTCCGGAAACTCCACCGCCGGCTGTCCGAGCACACGGCGCGCGGCTTCGATCGCATGGAAGGCCGCGACACCGAGCCGTCCTGCACTCGTGCGAGCGTTCGGCACGCGGACGACGATCTCCGCGCGATCGTCGAGAGTCCCGCCCGCGCGGCGGTACAGCTGGACCGTGCGTTCGCACACCGCATCCGCGCCGAACGCGGGGACGAAGCGCACGCCTTCACGCGCGAGCGCTTGCTGTCCCTTCGCGCCGATTTCGGGAAGCGCGATCTGCCGGCCGTACCGTGCGTAATCGAGATCTGCCACGCGGGGAGTCCGAGCCGGTGCGATCAGCAGCCGCCCGCGATGGCGGGAACGATCGTGAGGGTGTCGCCGTCTTTCACCGGCGTCGCGAGCTTGTCGAGGAAGCGCACGTCTTCTTCGTTGAGATACAGGTTGATGAACCGGCGAACGCCCTTGTCGTCGAGCAGTCGGTCCTTGATCCCCGGGAACTGCGACTCGAGGTTCACGATCACATCGCCGACGCTGCCGCCGGTTGCGCTGACTTCTTCTTTGCCCTGCGTGAGCGAACGGAGCGGAGTGGGGATGCGAACGTTGATGGCCATTGCTTCTTCCTTGGAGTGACGAGTGAGTCGAACGCGGTTCACACCGCGCAAGTCGGTGGACTGTATCGTTCCGGATCGAGTGCGTGAATCGTTCGCGTGCCGCACAGCGGGCAATCGCTGCGGCGAGGCATCGCGGTGGCGCGGAATCGTTGCTGCCAGCCGTCGTACCGAGCGACCGTCCCGGCGTACGCGACATCGCCGCGTGCGAGTCGACGTGCATGTGCTGACATCAATGCGCCGATGACGGTGGTGACGGGGCCGAAAACCCCGGCGCTCGCGCAATCGACGGCATCGCCGCTGGGGACGTCTTCGAACACGCAGCGGTAACAAGCGCTTTGCCCCGGCACCACGGGCATGACGGTGCCGTTCCAACCGACAGCCGCGCCGTGCACCGATGGAACGCCGAGCAGTCCGCACGCATCCGCGACGAGAAACTTGGTGGCGAAGTTGTCGCTCCCTTCGATCACGACGTCCGCACCTCGCAGCCATTCGAGCGCGGTGTCGGGCGCAACGCGTCCGGCGATGATGCGGTCTTCGCTTCGTGCGCCGGCCATGCGAGCAGCAACTGCGGTCTTCTCCGTGCCGAGATCGCTCTCGAGCGCGAACGCAAGGCGGTGCATGTTGCTTGCCTCGACACGATCGTCGTCGATGAATCGAAACGCGAAACCTTCTCGCGCCAGCGCTGCCACTGCGGGGTGCCCGATGCCACCGAGCCCGACGATCGCGATCGTTCGAGGTGCTGCGTCGGTGGCGTTCATGCGGTCTGGTCCGGATTCGCGAAGTGCGCGCGCAACGAAAAATAACGCTCGCCCGTGTCGCACAGCATCGTCACGACGGTCTTGCCCGGACCGAGTCTCTCGGCGACGCGCACCGCGGCGGCCACGTTCGCGCCCGCGGAAATCCCGACGAGAATGCCTTCTTCGCGCGCGAGCCGGGTCTTCATCGCCCACGCGTCCACGTCGGTCACCGTCATCACTTCGTGCACGACCGACGCGTCGTAGTTCCCCGGGACGAATCCCGCGCCGATGCCTTGGATCTTCGATGGCCCGCGTTCACCGCGTGAGATCGTGGCGCACGACTCGGGCTCGACCGCGATCACTCGCGCACTCGGCCGGGCGCGTCGCAGCGCGCGGCCGACTCCCGAGATCGTTCCACCGGTGCCGACGGCCGCGACGAACGCGTCGATCTCGACGTCCGCGAATGCTCCGAGAATCTCCACCGCGGTGTGGGTCTCGTGCGTACGCGGGTTCGCACCGTTGTCGAACTGATGCGGAAAAAAGCTTCCAGGACGCTCCGCGGCGATCTCGTTGGCGCGACGGATCGCGCCATCCATCTGTTCGTGTTCCGGGGTCAGCACGACTTCGACGCCATACGCTTCGAGCAGCGCGCGTCGCTCGAGAGACATGCTCTCGGGCATCGTGAGCACGAGCTTGTAGCCCTTCGTTGCGCACGCGATCGCGAGACCGATGCCGGTGTTGCCGCTCGTCGGTTCGATCACCGTCCCGCCGGGCGAGAGCAACCCACGCGATTCGGCGTCTTCGAGCATCGCCACCGCGATTCGATCCTTCACGCTGCCGCCCGGGTTCTGCTGCTCGCACTTCGCCCAGATCGTCGCGGCGCGATCGCCGACCACCCGCGTGAGACGCACCACGCTCGTACCGCCGACGAGATCGAGCAGGCCGTTCACGATCGCCATGAAACTCGCTCCGAATCGAGGCAGAAATCAGGGGCGTGAGGGCCGCGCATCGCTCCGATGCTCATTGCGAACAGAGCCGCGAATGTCAAGAAACCTCGCGTACGCCTGGCTGGTCTCCGTCGCTCTCTTCTCCCCACAGGCAAGTGCGTCTAGTCTCGGCTCGATCCTTCCTGCACACGAGGCGACGCAGTGAAAACTTGCCCACAGTGCAAGGCACGATTCACCGGTACACCAGCACGTTGTCCACTCGACGGATCTCCACTCGTCGACCTTCCGGACCCGTTGCTGGGACGCACGCTCGGCGGCCGTTACCGCATCGAGAGCAAGCTCGGCGCGGGCGGTATGGCGACGGTCTATCGCGCGTCGCACGACCTGCTCGGTCGCAAAGTCGCGGTGAAGTTCCTCGCGCCCGAACTCGCCGCCGATCCCACGCAAAAAGAACGATTCCTGCGTGAAGCGCGCGCAACCAATCGCATCAAGCACGAGCACATCGTCGACATCAGCGATTACGGCGAGGAAGACGGCTACGTCTATCTCGTGATGGAGCTGCTCGAGGGCGAGCCGCTCGCGAACGTCGTGGCCCGCGGGCCGATGAATCCGCGCGTCGCGATCGATTACCTCTCGCAGACGGCACGCGCGCTCGGTCGCGCGCACGAACTCGAGGTGATCCATCGCGATCTGAAGCCCGAGAACATTTTCGTCATCCAGAAGGACGGCAAACCGCACGTAAAGCTCCTCGACTTCGGTCTTGCGCACGTGCGCAACGAAGTGCGGCTCACAGCGCTGGGATCGATCTTCGGAACGCCCGAGTACATGTCGCCCGAGCAGGCGAGGGGACAACCGGTCGGGCCGACGAGTGATCTCTATTCGCTCGGCGTGGTGTTCTTCGAAATGCTCACGTCGCGGATTCCGTTCGAGGGGAGCACTGCCGAACTGATCGTGAAGCATCTGAAGGCCGCGCCGCCGACGGTTGCTTCGATCATCCCGACGTTGCCGCAAGAGATCGATACGGTCGTCGCGAAGCTGCTCTCGAAGGACCCGAACAAGCGTCATCGCGATGCGTACCACCTCATCGAAGACCTGACCGCGCTGCTCACGTTGTTGCCGGGCGAGCCGGTGCGTTTGATGAGCGGAAACTTCGGTCGCATCGATCTGCTCTCGGCGACGAGCGCGACGAGCCGGGCCGCGAGCGACGAACATCCCACGACCGTGCCGATCTCGGTGCGTTCGTGGATCGAGCGGCGCTCGGTGTATCGCCGTGCGATGACCGTTGCGTATCCGTCGGGCGGTCCGCCCGCGTGGGCAACGATGGCGCTCGAGCGACTCGAATCGCTGGTCGATCGCGCGATGACGATCGAGTCCGACATGGAGAAGGTTGCGCGATCTCTCGCCGAACGAGAACAGATCGCGAGTGACCTGCGCGGTCGCATCGGACGCGCGCTCGACGAACTGGCCCGCGACGAAAGCGCGGTGCTGCGTCAGTCGGAAGAACTCGAACGGCGGCTCGAACGGGCGAAGCTACGCACCACGCAGGCGTCGTCGGAGTTCATGCGTGCGTGGCGCGATGCGGTGGACGCGGTGCCCGACGGGACGCTGCAGAACGTCGGCGCGGCGAACGCAGTCGAAGCAGCGGCGCGACGGGCGACCGCGTGGCGTCAGGCGATGCAGGAGATCGAAGAGACGGGTTCACTCGTCGAGATCAAGCGCGTGGCTCGCGACGACCTTCGCTTCCAGGTCGCGCAGTTGAAGGGTCGCCTCGGGGCAGTGAACGCCGAGGTCGAACACGAACTGAACGCGATGCGCGATCGCGCGTCGGAACTCGGTGCGCAGATGGCGACGACGCAGGAGCAACTCGCCGAATCGGGGTCGGCGCTGTCACAGCACTTGATGGAAATGCCCGCGTCGCGCCCGCTGATCACCTCGAGTCTTCCGGGCGGAACGGTCGCGAAGTAGCGGTCAGTCCGTCGTCGTTCCCTCGAACACACGAAGCGGTGAGTGCCCGCGGCGGCGATGATGCCGATCGCGGCTCGCGTGATGCGGACGATGCGCGCCCGGCGCCGTCCGCGGATGCAGTTCGAGCGCGACGCTGTCGCAAGCGAGATCCCACGGCACATCGTTCGCGATAGACCACGCGGCATCGCGTTCCGCGCACCCGGTGCGATCGAGCGGACGATCCCACCCGTGATGTCCCCGCCCCGCGTGGTTTTCCCAGTGGTAGCTCTGATCGCGCGAATCGAGATGCACGAATTCCGACGACGGATACCAACCGACTCCCGCGTGCGCGAGCGTGCGCGCAAACGCTGCGACGGTCCGCATGTCCTGCCCGGGTAGTCTGAAGTCGATCGCGCTTCCGACGCTGTGATAGCCCTCGTGGCGTACGCGATGCCCGTTGCGATTGCGACCGCTGCGATAGCCCGAGACGACTTCGATCGTGTCGGCGTGAAAGTGGTTCGCGACGCGAACGAGCAGTTGCAGCGTGCGCGTGACGACGGGCGATGGCTCACCGGTCGCGAGGTCGCGAAGGAGATGACCGAGGTGGAGGACCGCGTCGCTGTCGATGGTCCCGTCGGCCCGATAAAGCCTGACGCGCAGCTCTTCGTGGGTGTTCGCCGCGCGGAACGTAATCTCCGGAAGGGTCGCGTAGCGGCCGTCGGCGACGGGCGCGCTCGGCGGGGTGACGGTCGCGACCGAAGCCATCTGCGCGAAACCCAGGCTCGGAACGGCAACGATCGCGGCCGCGCAGAGCGAAAGGGCGAATGAGTTCGGGCAGCGCAACGGCATCGATTCGCGCGAGGGTAGCGCGAACCTTCGACAGTGCCCACGCACAGGATTCGAACGCGAATCGAGCGCACGAATTCGACGCAGCGGCGAGCCCTCGTGATACTCGCCATCGCATGGCCAGCGAGCGCGTCCGCACGCGACGATCGACGACTCTCTCCGCACTCGCGCTCACGCTTCTGGCCGGGTGCCATCGCGCAACGCCGACCGCCGAGACGCACGATGCCGGAAGTCCTGCGGCAGCGCGGGCGCCCGCCGACGATGGCTTGTCGACCGCGCCGCCCGACGTGCGCCACGTGATCCGCGCAGCGTTCGCTCTTCGTGAATCGTCACGTCACGCGAATCGAGAACAGCTCGGCGCGCACGCAGAGGTGCCGTGGCTGCAAGCGCATGTCGCGTGGGATCTGCTCGCGGTGCTCGGCGCTTCGCACGGACTCACCGAAGCGCCCGCGGAGATGCACGCGCGTCTGTGGCCGGCAGCGCTCGAGGATGCGGAACATGTCGCGACGCGCCCGGTGGATGTCGCCGATCTTGCGAAGTCGCTCGGCGAATCACTCGGCGCCGCGCCGTGCACGGTCGGACCGCTCGATCGAGCGGCGACATCGTTCGCGAGCGCGTATCTCCGCCTCGAACCCCTGGCCGCCGGGCTCGCGCCGACGATCGAAACCCGTGTCGCACCGTTTCGCGCTCGCGCGACAAGCGTGCATCCGACCGTTCTGGTGCGCTGCGCAACCGGACACCGCGCGGTGGCGTTCGGAATCGAAGGCGAGGGTGACGCCGCGCGCATCGTGCCGATCGTGATCCGCGACGAGCCCATGGAAACGCCGCATGATTGACCCTCCTGTGAGCCGCTGGTACACGCCCCACGTGTCGTTTCGCCCGATCTTTTCCGCGGCGTGTGCACTCGCTCTCGCGGGATCCGCGTGTGTTTCGAGCAGCACCGTCGAGGGCGTCGGTCACGACGGCCTTGCAACGTCGACCCGCGAACAAACCGCTCGCGGACATTCGGCCTCCTACGGGGTTCCCACCGGCGATCTCGCGACGCGCGCCGACGCGGTGGCGCGAGCATTCGGCGATCGCGGCGGTCATCCGACCTCGGACCGATGGCTCACGTTCGTTCCCCCCGAAGGTCTGCG
>CBIHQZ010000120.1:0-10762 GCA_966212315.1 uncultured Myxococcales bacterium | reverse complement strand
CCGTAGAAGTAGCGCGTCTCCTGCGTCCAGTGATTGTGCGGGAATCGCCGATGGAGCAGCGCGAATGCAGCTCGCGACGCGGCGAGCGTGTTGGCATCGCGGCATCCGAAGCGAGTCGCCGTGACCGCGAGATGCAGCAGTTCGGGGACGCGCGGGTCGTCGGGTGATTGTTGCGCGGCCGTCACCGCCAGCCGCGCGACATACGTGGCGCCGCCACCGAGCCCATCGAGCGTGCGCTGTTCCGCGTCGCGTTGCCGTCGCTGCGGCGCGGTGAGGAACGCGACCTCGGCCGCCGCCGGTGCGCTACTCGATCGCGCGCACCAATACACCGAGGAGTGATCGGGCGGAGCGATGCTCGCAGGCGCGCTCTCGTCGGCGAGGAAGTGCCAGTCGGCCGATTGCACGTGCACGAGGAACCACGCGGTCGCCAGACGTTGCGCCGCGTCGTTGCGGGCCTGCGCAATCGCACTCACGTACGGCTCGAGCGCTGGTGCTTCACGCGCGAGCACCCGACCGATCTCCGTCGCGCGACGATCGTTCAGGAGCAACGCGCGCACGTACGCACGAGACGCCAACACGCCGCGCACCGACGATGCGATCGTGCGATTGGCGATCGCCTCGACCAGCACGCTCACGGGCACGCGCGACAAAGTGCTGCCCGCAAACTCGTGCAGCACCGGAACGTCGATGCATCCGTCGCGACACGCGGCGTGCGTCGCGGGGACCGGAAAGATCTCGACGTCGCCGCCGTAATAACCCGCGGGCACTGCACTCGCGTGCGACAGGAACGCGTTCAGATCAGGCGCCGCGCGCGCAGCCAGGATGTGAAGGTGGTTGCGCGCCGAGGGTCCGTCGTTCGCGGGCAGATCCGCCAACGCTCGGTTGAGCGCTGCGGCAACAGACGCTCGCGGCGTGTCGCTGCGCGCGAGGAGCAATCGGGCGCGATGGTAGTTCGCGGTGACGAATGCCGGCGCGTCGGGACGCACCTGTTCCGCCGCGCGGAGCAACGGTGCGAGGCGCGCGTCACGAGCCGCCGAATCGGGCGCGCACATCAACGCGGCGACCAGCCAGGGAGCCGATCGCGTGCTGGTGAACAAGCGCAGCGCCGACTCGAAGTCTTCGCTCTGCCGCGTCCGCACGATGCGGATCCACGTCTCGAGATCGTCGGCTGCATGCGGTGCATTGCTCACGGGGAGGTGCGACGCGAGCACCGCCGCGTCGTAGAAGGTATCGCCGAAGCGAGCGCCGAGATGATCGTGTCCTAACGATGCGACGAGTTCGTGATAGCGCTCGATCGGCGTCCGCAACGCACGCACGTAGTCGAGATAGCTCGTGGCCGCCGCGTGCCACGGCCGCATCGCGACATCGGCGACAATGGCGCGCAGGTGCTGCTCGGCGCGCTCGAGCGTGGGTGCATCGATGTGCTCGGCGAGCACCGCGCGGCGCACCATCACGCGCGCGAGCGTGTAGCGGGCCGTCTGCGCCCACGACGATGCAGTGTCGGTCGCGATCGCGCGGAACAATCGCTCCGCCTCGTCGAAATGGCCGGCGTAGAAGTTCGCCGACGCGAGTTGATAGGCACGATCACGACGCGCCGATGGCGAAGCGTCGGCGGCGAGCGCCGGTGGCTCGAAGAATCGCGCGCGGTTGCAGTTGCGAAAGACTGCGTCCTGCCCGGCGATCCATGCGCGCACGACCGGTGAATGCGCGCCACTCGCCGCGACGCGTCCCTCGAGCGTTCGCGCGGCGACGCGGAATGCGTCCGCGAGGCAGTTGTCGACGCCGGCGTAGTCCACGCGGAACGTCGTCTCGATCTCGGGACCTCGATCACCGAGCACCGCCGCGCGCGCATTGCGCCATGCATCCACCGGATCGACCGTGGCCGGCGGTGGCGACGACGGCGAAGACGATGCGCCCGGCGCGACGACCTCGGGATAACGCGATCGACGAAGGAATACCTCGAGCGCCGCAGCACGCTCGGTTGCGTCCAGTCCCAGCCCCGCGAGATGGCGATACGCGACGATCAGTGCCGTGACCGGGAAGTCTCCCGAAACGAGCCCCAGGTGCCCGTCTACGTAATGATCGACCGGCCAGTCGGGTTGCTCGGTCGTGACGAACACGGGACCGTAACTGCCCGCACACGGCTCGGCGCGCGGTGACGCGAGCGATGTGGCCGCGAAGGCAATCAGCGTGAGAAGGCGGTGTCGCAGTTTCATGGCGTTCGCGCGTTCGTAATCGCGTCTAGCACGTCGGGCTGCCACCCGTTCGGCGAGAACCAGTACACGCGTCGTTCGCGCGGAACAGTGACCGTCGGCTCGCCCACGGCGAAGCCGACGCTCGTGCGACATCGTGGCTCGACGAAGTCGCCGCGCTCCGCCACAGCGCGCCGAAGTGACGCGCCCGCGGGGCCCATCGCGAACACCATCGGAACGATCTCGTCGACGGGCAGTTCGCGGCCCGCAAGCCACCGGTCTCCCACGCACCACGAAGCGAGCGCGGTCACCGAGAAGAACATTCCACGCGGCAGCATCGCGCGCACCACGGTCAGGACTTCGCCGTGAAACGCGCGCTCGCTCCGGCGCGCGTCGTAGTCGATCTGCACACCGCGCACGCGCGGGAGACGCGCTGCGCGACGCACGGCTGCAACGATCGCCTCACGCTGGGCGGCATCGCGGGGCGCGCGAGGCTCGGTTTCCACGCGAACCACCGCGAGCAGGTACGTGGCATCGCTCACACGCAGTGGTTGCCTGCGCGGATGGAGCACGACCCCGTGCGCGGTGAGATTCACCGTCTCGGCGAGGAATGCGACGCCGACCTCGGGCGCACGCGAGTCGAGGGCGCGAAGGTCTTCGCCGCGCTCCCACGCCCACAGCATCAGGCGCGGTGGCGCGCCCTGCGCGATCGCCGACGACGGTGCGAACACACTCCACGCCGCCACAACCACGGCCATGCGAACCGCACGCATCGCGACACGAAAGCACGGATCCGACGCGCCGTCGCGCGCGGTTTGCGATCAGGCCGGGCCAGGCACGTCGGCAACCTTCAACGCGCCGATCGCACGATACGTACTGATCACGACGCCCGACGGCGTGACCTTCGACACCACGCTGCCGAACGTTCGCGGGACGGTGCCTTCGCCGAACAGTCTCTTGCCCTTGCCGACGACCGACGGGAACGTCAGCAATCGCAGTTCATCCACGAGGTCGTTCGCAAGCAGCGTCTGGAGCAACCCCGCGCTCCCGTGCACCTGCAGTTCGCCCGCAATCTTCTCGCGCACCGTGCGGAGCTGCGCGACGACATCCGTGCCGCCGATGACCGTGCTGTTGTTCCAGTCCGCGCTGCGCAGCGTGTTCGACACCACGTACTTCGGCAGCTTGTTGAGCTTCGACGCAACGACGTCGTTCGGATCCGTCACCCGCGGCCAGTGTGTCGCGAAGATCTGATACGTCGAGCGGCCGAGCAGGAACGCGTCGACCTTCGAGAAGACATCGACGATGAACGCATCGGTTTCTTCGTCGAAATGCGGCATCACCCAGCCGCCGTGGCGAAACCCGCCCGAGGTGTCTTCGTTCGCGGCGCCGGGCGCCTGCATGACGCCATCGAGCGTAACGAACGTGGTGACCGTGATCCGACCCATGACGCATTGCTCCTGTGTGAGATCGCGGCCGAGTTTCGTCGGCATCGATCGAGTTCATCCCGAGGACGAACGAGCGCGCACCGATCCGACAACGCGGTGAACTTTTCGGCAGCGGCACCGCGCGATACGCTGGGTAAAACCGTCGCGCGCCATCGGGGAGAGTTCGCATGCCCACCGGCCACGCCTATCGCCACGTCGAAGTCCCCGAGAAGAAAGCGCCCGAGCCCGCGCTCGTCATCGACTGGCGTGACACCGAGGCGGTGACGCGTTGGCCACAGGTCTCGCTGGCGGCGTCGGCGGTGATCGCCGCAGGAATCGCAGTGGCCGTGGTGTCGCCTACCGCCGCATGGTTCGTGTTCATTGCGGGCATCGCGTGGATGTTCTGGCGCTTCCGACAGTCACCCAGCGACGCCATCACGTTGCGCGTCGACGGCGCCATGCTCGTCATCGAACGAGCCGATCATCCACCGCGTTCGATCCGCCTCGCCAACGTTCGCGAGGTGGAGATCGACCGCAAATCCATCCGCCGCGTCACGTATCACCAGGACGTCGGCGCGGTCACGCCACACAGCTCGTTGAGCGGCGATGTCGACGTGGCGCGCATCGCGATCGTGCTCGAAGGCGAAACAGCGCGCACGCTCGTCACCGAGTCCTACGGCTCCTACGGCGAGTGCATGGAGCGCTTCGGCAAGGTGCGAAAGTTTCTCCGCACGCACGGATGGCTCCCGATCGACGAGCGCATTCCCGACGACGCACAAGCCGCGAACTGACTCGATCCATCACGCGGTCGCAAGCTTCCGCCACGACGCGACGAGCGCACCTGCTGCTCGCTCCACATCGTCCATCGTCGTGTCGCGACCGAGGGTGAGTCGCACCGAACCGAGTGCATCGCGGGCCGACACGCCCATCGCGAGCACGACCGCCGACGCGCGCTCGTGGCCTTCGTGGCATGCGGATCCCGTCGACGCAGCGACCTCGGGGGCGCTCACGAGCACATCGTTTCCGGAGGCATTCGGAAAGCGAATATTGAGCGTGTTCGGAAGCCGCAGTTCGCGGTGGCCATTGAGCGCGAGCCCTGCCACATCCGCAGCGAGCCGCGTCCACAACGCCTCGCGCAGTGTGCGAATTCGAGTGGCCATCGCCTCGATGTCGCGCGTCGCGATCTCGCACGCCACGCCGAGTCCAACGATCGACGCAACGTTCTCGGTGCCAGGACGAATCCCTCGCTCGTGACCCGCGCCGAGCGCGAACGGAACCAGCTTCGTACCGCGCTTCACGAACAACGCGCCTACGCCTTTCGGCGCATAGAGCTTGTGCCCAGCGATCGAGAGCAAGTCGACGCCGAGTTCGCGCACGCGCATTGGCACTTTGCCGAGCGACTGTGCGGCATCGGTATGAACAACTGCACCGACGCTCTGCGCTGCCGCGACGAATGCCTCCACCGGTTGCAACACGCCCGTCTCGTTGTTCGAGTGCATGACAGTCACGAGCGCGGTGTCGCGCGTGATCGCGCTTCGCGCCTCGTCGATCCGCGCGCGGCCATGCTCGTCGACGCCCACGCGGGTCACGCTCCAGCCATGTCGCTCGAGCCATCCGCACGGACGCTCGGTCGCCGGATGCTCGATCACCGTGGTCACGACGTGCCGCCGTGATTCACACGCCTCGGTGAAGCCGCGAATGGCGAGATTGTTCGCCTCGGTTCCGCCCGACGTGAAGACGATCTCGTCGTCGTCGCAACCGAGCAACGCCGCTACACGATGACGCGCAATCGCCACCGCTTCGCGTGCGCGCGTACCGAACACGTGACTGCTGGCCGGATTGCCGAAGTGCTCGCGAAGGAACGGGACCATCGCGTCGACGACTTCGGGAAGGATCGGCGTGGTCGCGTTGTGATCGAGGTAGACCGGCGTGCTCGGGTTCATCGCGATCGCGATGTTTGCACGCTCCGGGGTGCAGCGAACGACTCAGTTGCCGCTCGACGCGTCGCGCTTCTGCAGCGGCTGCACGTAGACCGCGCCAGGCGGCGGCGCCATCGCCGGACGGGCGAGCTGACTCACCGACACCATCGTTTGCGTCATGATCGGCACCTGCCTCGCTTCCGCGAGAATCTGCCGACCGCAATTCTGGATCTGGATATCCCACGCGGGACCGCCACGAACCGCGAACGTGCGACCGCCGCCGACCGGGATCGTCTCGCGACGACCGAGCCAGTCGTCACCCCAGTTGTTGTCCGTCGAAGGCGACATGCGCACGTAACAAACCGATTGCGGCGTGTCGTTCACGAGCGTGAACGGGACTTCGCCCTCGTATCGATGCGCGGTGCGATTGTAGCGATAGCATCCGGTCGCGCCGAAGAGCGCGTATGCGACGAGCGCGGCGGTAGCGGCCTGGCGGGGAACGTTACGAGTCACGAGGAAACCTCCGGCGTCACACGATACCGGTCACGTGGCTCCCGGTGCTACGCGCGGTGCCGACCAAAGCTTCCGCCGGCATTCGTCACGCGACCGCGACCCGCCAGCGCAGCGTCGACTGCTGTTCGAGAATTGGCCGCTTACCCGTGAACATCTCGATCACGTCGAGTTGCGTGCGCAGATGCCCGGTCGGCGTGCACGTCACGAACTCACCGCCGGCTGCAATCGCCAGCACCAGCACCAGCTGGTCCGCCAGATGCGGCCCGATCGGCGCTTCCGAAGCGAGGTATTCGCGCACTTCATCGACGACGTTCTTCGCCACCCGCTCGGCGCTCAGGCCACGGTCGCCGCACGCCCAGAACACTTCGGTGAGATCGTCGCGTTCGACGTCGACGATCACCGCGTTGCCCGGACCCATCGAGGGATGGAGTTCGGTCGGGTGGAACTTCGCGCGATCGAACCCGAGCAGATTCGCGAGGAGCGCGAGTTCACGCACCGCGATCGAACCCGGCAACCCCGCCACGATTGCTGCGGGACGGAGCGACACCAGCTTCGATGCGCGATCGATCACGAGACGGGTGAACGTCCCCGGGGTGACCGTTGCCGCGATGCGCCCGCCGCCCGCGGGATAGAACCCGTGTCGCTCGAGTCGAATGTCGACCGCGCAGCCGGCGCGCTTCACCAGCGGCGCGAATGCGCGTTGAAGAAAGTCCGCGCACGGGGCCATCGGATTGTGGGTGCCGCCTTCGATGACCACATGCGAGACGCCGTTCGCACGCATGAGCGCCGGGAGAATGGTCTGCAGCACGAGCGTCGCACTCCCGGCCGAACCGATGGCGAAGCGATAGTCCCCCGCAGCGATCGGCCCTGGCTCGAACGTCAGAGACGCCGAGCCGATGTCATCGCCGACGACGTGCGCGGACGACACCCGCGCAGCCGCGCGCACGGCCGTGAGGTGTTGGCGCAGCAGTCCGGGCTTCGCGCGTTTCGCGCGGATGTTCTCGATGCGAAAGGGCGTCGCGTGAATCATCGAGAGCGCGAGCGCGGTGCGGAGTACCTGGCCTCCGCCCTCGCCTTCGGAGCCATCGATTCGAATCATCGTGTTGCTCATGACACTTCCGAAGCTCCTAGCCTTTCACACACAAGACCTGTCGCAACGTGTGAACGACTTCGACCAGATCACGCTGCGCATGCATCACGTCGCCGATCGGCTTGTAGGCCGCCGGCGTTTCGTCGATCACCTCGGCATCCTTGCGGCACTCGATTCCCGCGGTCGCCTTGGCGTGATCTTCCATCGTGAACCGCTTACGCGCCGCGGTACGTGACATCGCGCGCCCGGCGCCGTGCGAACACGACGCGAAGCTCTCCTCGTTGCCGCGTCCGCGGACGATGAACGAGCGCGTTCCCATGCTCCCCGGAATGATCCCGAGATCGCCGACCCGCGCACGCACCGCACCCTTGCGGGTCACCCACACGCCTTCACCGAAGTGCTTCTCGCGCGCGATGTAGTTGTGGTGACAGTTCACCGCTTCGTCGGTGAGCGCGAACGGCGGAAGCCCGACGAACCCGAGCGTTCGGATCACCGACTCGAGCATCAAGCTGCGATTCGCGAGCGCGTATTCCTGTGCCCACGAGACCGCTTTCACGTAGTCCGCGAAGTTCTCCGAGCCCTCCGGGAGGTACGCGAGATCCTGATCGGGAAGGTTCACGAAGTACCGGCGCATGTCCTTGCGCGCGAGTTCGATGAAGTACGACCCGATGGCATTGCCGATACCGCGCGACCCGGAGTGCAACATCACCCACACGCGGTCTTCTTCGTCGAGACACCTCTCGATGAAGTGATTCCCCGTGCCGAGCGTGCCGACTTGCGGTGAATGCGGGGATGACGCTCGCAGATCGCCTTGTAGCTCTCCGTCAGCGCTTCCCACGCATCGACCATCGCCGCCGGCGGCTCGCGCCACGCGCCCCGATCGTTCCATCCGCCGTGATCGGTACGCCCGTGCGGCACCGCGCGCTCGATCGACGATCGGATGTTCGCGAGCGAGTCCGGGAGATCGGTCGCCCGCAACGACGTGCGCGCCGCGATCATTCCGCAGCCGATGTCGACACCGACCGCGGCAGGAACGATCGCGCCCTTCGTCGCGAACACGCTCCCGACGGTCGCACCCATGCCCACGTGCACGTCAGGCATGGCCGCGATCCATCGATACGCGAACGGGAGTCGCGCCATGCGTTCGAGCTGGGCGCGCGCTTCCGACTCGAAATGCACGCCGCGCGTCCACGACTTGATCGGCACGCCGTCCGGCACATGGTGGGTTTCGAACGCACGCTCCACGGGCGTCGTCTCCGAGTTCGATTCGATCATCGTCGTCTCCATGGCGACGGACATCGCAGGGTTCGTGCCGCCACCGCGTCGAACACGATTCGCCGTGATTTCGTAGGGCGTCCTCGAAACCGATGATCCTATGAGATAAGCTATTCTCCCAGCAGATCATCATGAAGAAGCGTCCACTCGTCGTGCTGGGATTTCTCGGAACCACTCTCGATGCCGGCAAGCGCGGCGATCGCTGGGACCGATGGCGCCCGAGCGTGTCGCTCTTTCAGCACGACGACCTGCTCGTCGACCGATTCGAACTCCTCGCGCCTTCGAACGAGCAATCACTCGCCGACACCGTGGTCGGCGACATCGGCAAGGTGTCGCCAGAGACAGTCGTGCGCATGCACCGGTTCGAGGTCGACGACTGGTGGGACTTCGAAACGATGTACGGCGCGCTACTCGACTTCGTGCGCGCCTATCCGTTCGACCCCGAGCGCGAGGACTATCTCGTTCACATCACGACCGGCACGCACGTCGCGCAGATCTGCTTGTGTCTTCTCGCCGAGAGCAGGCACCTCCCCGCGCGGCTCATCCAGACCTCGCCCGGACGGCGCAACGCGCGCTCGGCGATCGGCAGTTACGCGATCATCGACCTCGACCTGTCGAAGTACGACCGCATCGCGCAGCGGTTTCGGCGCGAGCAACGCGAAGCACGCGCGGTCTTGAAATCCGGGATCGATACGAAGAACGCCAAGTTCAACGCGCTCATCGAACGCATCGAGAAGGTCGCGATCAGCTCGCGGGCTCCGATGCTGCTCATGGGTCCGACCGGTGCGGGCAAATCGCAGCTCGCGCGCCGCATCTACGATCTCAAGCGCGCGCGTCGTCAGGTCGCCGGTGAGTTCATCGAAGTGAACTGCGCCACGCTTCGCGGCGATGCAGCGATGTCCGCGCTCTTCGGACACGTGAAGGGCGCGTTCACCGGCGCGCTCGCGGACCGCACCGGGCTCCTGCGCAAAGCCGACGGCGGCGTGCTCTTCCTCGACGAGATCGGCGAACTCGGACGCGACGAGCAGGCCATTCTCCTGCGCGCGATCGAAGAGAAGGCGTTCTATCCGATGGGTTCCGACCGCGTCGTGAAGAGCGACTTCCAACTGATCGCGGGGACCAATCGCGACCTCGGTGTCGAAGCAGCGCGCGGGGCATTCCGCGACGACCTTCTCGCGCGCATCGATCTCTGGAGCTTCGTACTGCCGCCGCTGCGGGAACGAACCGAAGACATCCCGGCCAATCTCGAGTTCGAAATGGCGAAGGCCTCCACAGCCGAAGGGGTGCACTTCACGTTCAGCCGCGAGGCGCGCGAGCGTTTTCTTACGTTCGCATCGAGTTCTGCTGCGCGCTGGCCGGGAAACTTTCGCGACTTCAACGCAGCCATCACGCGGCTCACCACCCTCGCGGAGGGTGGACGCATCACCACCGCGCTGGTCGACGACGAGATCGGACGACTGCGCGCCGCGTGGTCGCCGTCGACGCGCAAGGTCGCGTCACGGGATCACGTCGCCGAAGTGCTCGGAGCGCGCGCCGACGAACTCGATCGCTTCGATCGCGTGCAACTCGAAGACGTTCTGTCGGTCTGTCGCGAGCAGCCCTCGTTGTCGGCGGCCGGGCGTGCGTTGTTCACGCACTCGCTCGCGCAGCGGACTTCGAGCAACGACGCCGATCGCCTGCGCAAGTACCTCGCGCGCTTCGATCTCGCGTGGACCGACGTGAAGAGCTGACCGCCGCGCAGATCAGTCTTCGTTCGACACGCGCTCGTCGGACGCTTCGTCCTCGTCGCGAGACTCTGATGACTCTTCGGGGATGCGCATGAGTGTCACCCGCGCCACGCGCCGCCGGCGCACGGTCTCCACGCGAGCGCGGTAACGACCGAGGGTCACTTCGTCACCGGGACGCGCGAGACGGCCGAGCACTTCGAGTACCTGCCCACCCACGGTGTCGCTCTCGCTCTCGGGAAGATCGATGCCGTGCGCGCGCAGGTCGTTCGCGCTCGCGAGGCCGTCCGCGAAGATGTCGCCGTTCGCCCGCACTTCCACGCGCGGCGCCTCTTCGTCGTGCTCGTCGCGGATCTCTCCGACGATCTCTTCGAGCACGTCTTCCAGCGTGGCGATGCCGCTCGTCCCGCCGTACTCGTCCAGCACCACCGCGAGGGGCGTCTGGCGACGCTGCATGTTCTGCATGACGTCGAAGAGCGACAGTGTCTCCGGGACGACGATCGCATCGCGCAGCACAGCGCGCAGCGACGCCGGCTTTCGCTCGGACAGCGCGAGGTCCTTCACGTTCACGTAGCCGAGGACTTTGTCGAGGTCGTTGTTCTCGATGACGGGATATCGCGTGAAC
>CBIHQZ010000119.1:0-10781 GCA_966212315.1 uncultured Myxococcales bacterium | reverse complement strand
CGAAGTCGACGGCGTACGCGAGATCCGGCCGGACGAACCCGCGCGCGATGTGCACTGGCGCAAGACCGCGGCGACGGGTCGACTGGTGGGACGCGATCGCAAACGCGAGCTGTCGCGACGTTTGGAACTCGAGGTGCGCAATCGCCCGGCGTCCAACGATGCCGGCTCGAGCGAACGGATCGAGAACGACTTGCGCCGCATCGCGTGGATCGCGCTCGATGCACTGAGAGACGGCGTCACGGTGGAACTGCGCGCGCAGGACGGCGGAGCGGGAACGCCCGGATCGCTCCGCACCACGCCGGGCCCGGCCGCTGCCGATCGGGTGTTGGTGTTCCTCGCGCGACTCCCTCCCGAAGCCGTCGCGGCGGAAGGGAACTGAGCCGATGCGATTCGCGCGCGTACACAAAATCGCCGCCTATCTGCTCGCGTCCCTGGGGCTTGTCGCGCTGACCACCGGCGGTGAACTCGGAGGGATCAGCACCGTTCTACTCGTGCTCGGATTTCTCGGATCGTGGTTCGCCGAAGGCGCGCTGCTCCAATCACAGCGTTACGTGCGCAGCTGGAACACCGTCGTCGTCGCCGCGCTGATCATCGAAGTCTCGCGCGCGATCTTCTTCGGACTGCCGCCCCTCACCGCCGCGGTGGAGTTCGCCGCGCTGCTCCAACTGTCGCGCCTCGCGAATCGACGCACCGCCCGCGACTACCAGCAGATCACCGTCCTCGCGATGCTCCATCTCGTCGCCGCCACGGTGCTCGGCGGCGGGCTCTCGTACGCGGCCTGTTTCATCGGCTTCGTCATCGTCACGCCGTGGGCGATGACCCTCGGACATCTGCGTCGCGAGATCGAAGGGAACTATCTCGCCGACGCACGCGCCGGCCGCGCCGGAGTGCCGATCGATGTGGCGCGCATTCTTCGTTCGCGTCGCGTCGTCGGGCCCGGGCTGCTGGTCGGCAGTTCGCTCTTGTCGCTGCCCGTGTTCGCGATCACCGCGCTCATCTTCGTGCTGTTTCCCCGCATCGGCCTCGGCATCTTCTCGGTGCGCTCGTCGCACTCGACGCTCGTGGCCGGGCTCGGCGATCAAGTCGATCTCACCGGACACGGCACCATTCGCGACGACCCGACGATCGTGCTGCGCATCGAGCCGCCCGACCTCGGTGAGCGTCCTCCGCAGATGCGTCCCTTCCGAATGCGCGGCGCGGCCTTCGATCACTACAACGGGAGCGCGTGGACCCGATCATCGAACGAGCGGCATCCGATCGTACGCGACGTTCTGTATTCGTTGCACCCGACGTTTCGCGACGGTGGTCCCGAGCGTGCGTATCGCATCGTGCTCGATTCACTCGAACCGCCGGTGGTGCTCCTCCCGATCGACGAGACGGGCATGACGGTGTCGCTCAGGGTCGAGCCGCGCATCGAGGCAGGGCTCCCGCGCTACCCCGATCTCACCACCGACGCGGCCGACGAAGTGCGTTACACGGTCAACGACGACCTCGGTCTGGTCTACACCGCGACCGTCTCCGCGAGTGCGCTCCCCGAATTACTAGACGGTGAACAACGCACTCGCTACCTCCAGACCCCGACCGATCTGCCGCCGCGTATCACCGCGCTCGCGCATCAGCTCACGGATCTCGCACCCACTGCCGCGGAAAAGGCCCGCGCGATCCAGGAACATCTTCATCGGCACTTCCGCTACACGCTCGACATCGAGAGCGGCAGATCACCACAACCGCTCGACGACTTCTTGTTCCGCAGCCACGCGGGACACTGCGAATACTTCTCTACCGCGATGGCCGTGATGCTCCGCACCGTCGGCGTGCCGACACGCAACGTGACGGGTTTTCTCGGTGGCAATTACAACCGCTTCGGTCGGTTCTACGCGATCCGCCAGGGCGATTCGCATTCGTGGGTCGAGGTCTACGACGACCAGCGCGGCTGGCTCACGTTCGATCCGACCCCGCCTGCACGCGAGATCTCGGCGCCGCGCGGTGGCGCGTTTCCCGATCTCGATGCGTTCATCGAAGCGATGCGTGTGCGCTGGCGGCGCTACATCGTGAGCTTCGACCTCGGCACGCAGGCGCGGATCGCTTCGCGCGTTTACCGCTGGTTCGAGGGCGAGCGCCGGCGCGGTGTGAACCGCGACACACCGAGCACGTCGAGCGGCGCGCGCGAACGCATGCTGCACATGACTCGCGGTGCGCGGCCTTACGTACCGCTCGCCATCGGCGCTGGTTTTCTCGCGTACTTTCTCCTTCGTTCCCGGCGAAAGAAGCGCAACGCCGGGGTGCTGTCGCAGGTCGATCCCGCCCGCGCCGATCAGGTTCGCGATGCGCTGACGCTGGCGCGCGCACTCGACGATGCACTCGCCGCGCGTGGCAAACCGAGGCCGCGCACGGTGTCTCCAGTCGGCTTTGCGGAAGATCTGGCACGACGCGGCGACCCGTTGGGTTCGATCGCCAGCGAGGTCGCGCACCGATACGCCGACGCGCGCTTCGGTGATCGCCCGCTCTCTGCCGATGAACTCGATCGCCTCCGACGCGCACTGCGCGAAGCGCCTGACGCCGCGTCGCGCTGAAGGTGAGGTTCGCTTCGCGCGCTCCATGCATGACGCGCGACGAAGGTACTGGGGGTGCGGCCCGTCACCGCCCCGATGACACCGCTCGATGGATCGCATACACCGAATGACGTGAGCACCGTTCACGCGCATCGCCCTCGCCCCCTGGTCCTCGTGATTCTCGACGGCTACGGCCACAGCGACGACCGCGATGGCAACGCCATCCGACTCGCGCGCACGCCGAACATCACGCAGCTCGAGACCACGTTCCCGCACACGCTCATCGGCACGAGCGGCCCTGACGTCGGGCTCCCTGACGGGCAGATGGGAAACAGCGAAGTCGGGCATCTGAACTTCGGCGCCGGGCGCATCGCGCGCATGGACATCTCGCGCATCGACGTTGCGATCGCCGACGGCGAACTGGCGAAGAATCCCGTCATCGCCGAGGTCGTCGCGACCGCGCGCCGCGAAGGAGGACGCTTCCATCTTCTCGGCCTGGTCTCCGACGGAGGGGTCCACAGCTCGCTCGTTCATGTCGAAGCACTCATCGACATCGCCCACGCCGCAGGAGTGCAGGTCGCGCTCCATGCCTTTCTCGACGGTCGCGACACGCCGCCCAAGAGCGCGGGCGGCTACCTCGAACGCGTCGCGAACAAGCTCGCCGGCAAGGGGTCGATCGCGTCGCTCTCCGGTCGCTACTTCGCGATGGATCGCGATCACCGCTGGGATCGCATCGAGCGCGCCTATCGCACCATCACACGCGCCGAAGGCGCCCGTTTCGCGACGTGGCGCGAGGCACTCGATGCGGCTTACGCCGCGGGTCAGACCGACGAGTTCGTCGAACCGCGCGTGATCGGTGACTATGCCGGACTCGATGCAGCCGGCCACGATGCCGCGCTCTTCTTCAACTTCCGCCCCGATCGCGCGCGCGAGATCACCCTCGCCCTCACGGCGCCGGAGTTCACGTTCTTCGACCGCGGCGAACGCCGGCACTTCGCGCGCTACGCGTGCATGACTCAGTACGACGCCACGTTCGCGCTCCCGATCGCGTTTCCGAAAGCGAGCTACCCCGACATCTTTCCGGAACTGGTCTCGCGCGCCGGGCTCGCGCAGTTCCGCTGCGCCGAGACCGAGAAGTACGCGCACGTGACCTACTTCTTCAACGGTGGGCGCGAGAAGGAATTTGCAGGCGAGGAACGCAAACTGATCCCGTCGCCGAAGGAAGTCGCGACGTACGACAAGAAGCCCGAGATGAGCGCCCCCGAAGTCACGCGCGCGGTCGTCGAAGCGGTGAACAGCGGTCGCTACGACTTCATCCTGGTGAACTTCGCGAACGCCGACATGGTCGGTCACACCGGCGTATTGCCGGCCGCGATCGAAGCGGTCGAAGCGATCGATCGCGGTATCGGCGAGATCGCACGCGCAGTCATCTCGCAGCGCGGCGCGATGCTCATCACCGCGGATCACGGCAACTGCGAGATGATGATCGACCCGATCACGCGCGGCCCCCACACCGCGCACACGCTCAACAAGGTGCCGCTCATCTACGTCGATCCGGGCTACGAGGCCGACAAGGTGAAACTGCTCGACGGCGGACGCATCTGCGACGTCGCGCCGACGATGATGCAATTGCTCGGGCTGGAGCAGCCGTCGGCGATGACGGGACACTCGCTGCTCCCCGCGCGCTTCCCGAACGTCGCAAAGACGTAGCCTCGAACGTCGTCGACCGAAACGACGCCACCCCGTGATGGGCGTGCGCGATCTCCGTTACCATCGCGTGACGAGGTCATCGTGCGACGCCAACACTTGTTCACTCGTTCGCTTCCACTGATCGCTCTTGCTCTCGCCGCCTGCTCTGCGGGGCGCCCCTTCGGCGAAGACACGGGCAGCAACGGGACCGACGCATCCGGATCGACCGACGTGCGGTCGACCGGCGACGCAGATCCGGGCACCGACGCCAACGCAGCGCAGGACGTACAGGCGATCCCTGTCGACGCCGCCGGCGACGGCTGCAGCGATGCCGCGCGTCTGGTGTACGTGCTCTCCGACGCGAACGACCTCTACAGCTTCCGCCCCGACCGTCGCGAGTTCACGCGCATCGGCCGACTCGATTGCCGCACGGCGATGCAACCCAACTCGATGGCTATCGACCGTCAAGCCGTCGCATGGGTGAACTATGTGCAGGGCGGGACGTTCGGCGACTCCGCGGGCATGGTCTTCCGCGTGAACACCAGCGACGCGCACTGCACCAACGACCCTCCGTTCGCGCTCCCCGACGGCTTCTTCCGCGTCGGGATGGGCTTCTCGACCGACAGCGTCGACGGGACCGACGACACGCTCTACCTCGCTGGCACCGGCGACATCTTCACGCAGAGCCGCGGTCTCGCGCGCGTCGATCGCACGACCCTTGGCGTGATACCGATCGGCGAGTTCACCGGCTCGCTCAATGGCGAGAGCGCTGAACTCACCGGCACGGGCGACGGCCGCCTCTTCGGCTTCTTCACCACCTCGCCGGTGCAGGTCGCGCGCATCGACAAGTCCACCGCGGCGATCATGTCGACGCAGGGTCTCCCGCAAGTCGAGACGCCGACTGCGTGGGCATTCTCGTTCTGGGGCGGCGATTTCTACCTGTACACCGCGCCGTCCCAGACCTCGAACCCGTCGCGCACCAGCAACGTCACTCGCTTTCGCCCGTCGGACGGATCGGTCGACGCTTCGTACATGACCAACGTCGGCTTCCGCATCGTCGGCGCCGGCGTCTCCACCTGCGCACCCATCACGCCGCCCGGCTGATTCGTTTCGTCAGGCCTGCCTGACGATGTCCTCCCACTCCATCGGTCGGTCCTTCGACTGCTCCGTCGGCTACGCAGCGAGAACCGCCGCGCTCGGTCGCGTCATCGCGCGCGCCTGCTTCGTACGCACCACTTCGCGACCGCTGTCGATAACTCACCACCCCGATGCCCTTCGCCGCTCATCTTCGCGCGCTTGCCACCGATCTTCTCGACCTCCTTGCACCGCGCGAATGCGCCGCGTGCCTCGCGCTCCATCCCACCTTCCCGCCACCGCCTCGCACCCCAGCGCTGTGCGCCCTCTGCGCCGCGACACTCGAACCCGCCGAAGACCCTCCGCGCGGCGTCATCGTTCCGTTCGCCCACGGTGGTCCGCTCGCCGACGCGATCGTGCGCGCGAAATACGGCGACGACCCGTTCTTCGCCGAATCCCTCGGCCACCTCCTCGCCCACTCACTTCGCAACGAGCTTCGCGTGATCGCCGCCACGCACGTCGTCGCCGTTCCTCTTCACGCGCAGCGATTGGCGCATCGCGGATTCAACCAGGCCGTCGAGATCGCGCGAGCACTCGGCAAGCCATTGGTGTTCGGCGCGATCGAGCGCGTGCGCGACACACCTTCGCAAGTCGGTCTCGCGCGCGACGCGCGTGCCGCCAATGTGCGCGCCGCATTCGCCGTCGCCGATGCCCGCCCGCTCCGCGGGTGCGATGTGCTCGTCGTCGACGACGTCGTAACCACCGGCGCCACCCTCGCCGAAGTCGTCGCCCAGGTCCGCGCTGCCGGTGCCAGGCGGGTAACCGCCGTCGCATTGGTGCGCGCGCCACTCGATCGAATCGTCCCGCGCTGATCCCCGCAAGTCGCGATCGCCCGCGATTCTTGCTACACACCGCGACCTCCCATGGCCGCGCAGCCGACCAAGAAGAACCCTCAGATCGTTCCGATCTCCGAGAATCGCCGCGTCCACGCGAAATTCGCGTTCGACGAGCGTCTCGAGGTCGGCATCGAGTTGCGCGGCAGCGAGGTGAAGTCGATCCGCGAGGGAAAGATCGAACTCGGCGATGCCTACGCGCAGGTCGAACGCGGACAGCTCATTCTCCTGAACGCCTACGTCCCGCCGTACAAGAACGCGACCGCCTACGGCCACGAGCCGAAGCGCCCGCGCAAACTCCTTGCCCATCGCGCCGAGATCGATCGCATCGAGGGCAAGATCCGCCAGAAGGGCTACACGCTCGTCGCGCTGAGTGCCTACTTCAAGAGCGGCAAGGTGAAGATCGAACTCGGCCTCGGTCGCGGCAAGGATCTCGAAGACCGCCGCGAGGACATCAAGGAACGCGAGCAGAAGCGCGAAGCACGCGCGTTCATGGCGAGGCGCCGAGGCGAGCGATGAGCGCGTTGCGGATCACGTGGAGCGACGGTGCGACGGCAACGGTCGTGAGCGCGCAGGGGATCCAGGTCGTCGTGCATTCGAGCAAGCCTTACCCACCCGGCGCGCCGGTGAACGGTGTGCTGCATGCGAATGACGGTGATCGTCCACTCACGTTGAAGAGCACCGGGTCGCGCAAGCTCGCGGACGCGGCGACACCGACGTGGGAAGTGAAGGGGCGGTTGCTCTCGGCGCCGGTGGACCTGGTGGCGGCGTTCCGAAGTGGGGACGGTCCTGCTTAGTTGCATTGTTCTAAGTGGGGACGGTCCTGCTTAGTTGCATTGTTTTTCGAGCCCTCCCCCGACCCTGTCGGCCCACTCGATGCGATGCCCATACGCGCGCCGCTGCTGCTTCGACCCGAGCTTGAGAAACATCGGCAACATCCGATCGCGAAACCACGCGCCCATCGCCGACGGCGCCTTGTTGTTGCTCTGCTGGGCCGCGGCCTTCGCGATCGCATCCACGCGCGGACGGCGGATGCGCTCGAACGCGCTGAACGCCGCGGGCACTTCGTCGATGTCACGCAAGCACTGCGCGAGCACCATCGCGTCTTCCATCGCCATCGACGCGCCCTGACCCGCCGACGGGGACATCGCGTGGGCGGCATCGCCCATCAGACACACGCGGCCATCGGACCATCGCGGCATCGCGTCGAGTTCGTGCAGCGGCCATGGTCCGAGAATCGCCGGCGTGGCGCGAATGACATCGGCGATCCACGCCGGGTCGCCCGCGTGGAGCGCGAGCAGGTGCGCACGCAGGTCCGTGATCTCCGCGGGCGGCCCGTTGTGGAACCACCACGTCTCGCCGTCAGTCGTGTTGAACGCGCCGAAGAACGCGCGCTTCCCGAACACCATGAGATTCACCCCGGGCTCGAGGGCGAGACCGGGCACGCGCGCGAACCCACCGACGTCGAGCAGCTCGCTGAAGCGCGGCGCGGGCGCGTCCGGGAGGACGAGGCTCCGCGTCGCGGAGCGAAGGCCGTCGCACCCGATCAGAAGATCCGCTTCGATGCGCGTGCCGTCCGCGAACTGCGCGACGACGAGATTGCTGCGCGTACGGTCGATGGACACCAGGCGCTGCCCGTACCGGATCGCGAGGCCGCGTTCGCGCGCGGCGTGGGACAGGAACGTGTGCAGGTCGGCGCGCCGCACCATCGAGAGCGGCCAGGTGAAATCCTCGCGGTCGCGGCTGCGGTCGATCGAACCGATGAAGCGATCGGCGTGGTTCGCGAAGCGGAACGATGCGCACACGTGCGCCCGCGGCAGGCCGCCCGAGTTCAACAGTCCCAATGCATCGAGCACGTTCATGCCGTTCGGTGCGACGCCGAGAAACGCTCCCTCTGCGTCCGCGATAGAGTCGCGCGCCTCGACGATCACAACCTCGTAGTCCAACCGCTGGAGGAACATCCCGAGCACCGGTCCACCGATGCCGCCGCCGACGACGAGTGCAGTTCGCTTCTTCATGGCGATCAGCATGGGTGGCATCACTTGTCACGACCATTGAACGTTCGTGAGCGGTATCATCACCGGTGTGAATCTATCGGCAATCGACCTCAACCTGCTCTGGATGCTCCACGCCGTCGTCGAAGAGCGAAGCGTCACCGCCGCCGCCGCACGGCTTCACGTCACTGCGCCTGCGGTGAGCAATGCTCTGGCCCGCCTCCGCGGCGTCCTCGGCGATCCCCTCTTCGTCCGCAGCGGCCGCGGCCTCGTGCCGACGCCCCGCACGATCGAACTCGCGCCCGTTCTCGCCCGCGCGTTCCACGAGATCGAGTCATCACTTGCGCGCGAAGAACACTTCGATCCGAAGACGTGCACCCGTGAACTGACGATCGCGCTCTCCGACGCCGATCAGATCGCGAGCCTCCCCGCGATCACCAAAGCCTTCGCCCGCCGGTTGCCCCGCGCGCGCCTGCGTGTCGTGAGCCTCGACACACTCACGTCGCTGGGCGGCCTTGCGAGCAGCGAGATCGATCTCACCATCGGGCCGCCGTCCGACGAGCCCGATCTGCACCACGCGAAGGCCTATGTCGAAGCCGGGATCTTCATCGCGCGCCGCGGTCACCCGCGCTTGAAGCGGAGACTGAGCAGGACGGCGTTCAACACCGAGCGCCACGTCGACATGCACCTCTTGCTCGGTCGTGCGGGCGGCGGTCACCGCATGGTCGAGGACGCGATGAAAGCAGCCGGGCTCACGCGCGACATCGCGGTCGTCGTCCCCACGTTCTTCGCCGCGGCGGCGGTGGTGGCGTCGACGGACTTCATCTCGGGAATGCCGCTGCGCGTGGCGCGCGCGCTGCGCAAGTCACTCGCGATCGAAGTGCTCGAAGGCCCGGCGCCGCCGTTTCGCTTCGAGATGTTCGTCCACTGGCACGAACGCACCGATCGCGATCCGGCGGTGGACGCGTTTCGCACGCTGGTCGTCGCGGCGCTCGAGTGACGTCGCTCGTCGCGCTCACCTTTTCCACACCGCAATCGGCTCCAACCTCCTCACCCGCCGCACCAGATCGCCCTGATCGTCGAGTACCTCGCTCACGTCGCGATACGCATCGGGCGCCTCCTCCACCAGCGCGGCCGCGTATCGTTCCGGGTACACCACGCGCCGCATCGACCGCGCTAGCGCCCGCGCATCGATCTGTTTTCGCGCCTCGCGCCTTCGCATCACGCGACCCGCACCGTGCGAACACGATCCGAACGCGAGCGGCTCGCCGCGCCCTTCGACGAGGTAACTCGCCGTCCCCATCGACCCGGGCACCAATGCGAGCACGCCCGCCGGTGCTGCGATCGCGCCTTTGCGATGCACGATCACATCGCGTCCGCCCCACGACTCGCGCACGACGAAGTTGTGATGCAGATCCACCACGGTCTCCGGTTCGATCGCAGCGCCGTGCACATCGGCGATGACCGCGAGCGCGCGCGCCGCGAGTTGCGCGCGATTCGCCGCCGCGAATGCATACGCAACTTCGAGATCGTCGAGGTACGCGCGTCCATCGCCCTCGCGCGCGTCGAGCCCTTCGATTCCGCGTGTCGCCTTCGAAGCAGCGCCCCCCGAATGGTGCGAAGCGATCGCCCCGCCGAGACCGCGCGAGCCCGAGTGCACCAGTAGCCACAGCATCCCGTCGTGATCGCGATCGAGTTCGACGAAGTGATTGCCGCCGCCGAGCGTTGCGAACTGACGCGGCGCGATGGCGCGGCGCGCGTGCTCGAGTGCGTTCGTCGAGAGTGGCCGCTCGAGGAGCGCGTCGGGCACCTCGATCCCGCGACCGCGATGCGTGTTGCTCCCCGCGGGGATCGCGCGTTCGAGTTGCGCGACAATGGTGCGCAATGCGCGACGGTCGAACGCGTCCGCCATGATCCCCACGCGCACCGCCGTCATGCCGCAACCCAGATCGCCCCCGAGCGCCGCGGGGACGAGCGTCGCCTCGGTCGCGAACACCGTCCCCACGGCCACGCCTGCTGACACGTGCGCATCCGCCATGGCGGCAACGTGATCGACGACGTACGGCTGCGCGGCGAGCACTTGCAACTGCGCGATCGTCTTGTCGTCGATGGCACGAGCCCACACGCGAATGGGCACACGCTGCCCCTTCTCGCGCTCGAAGATCACGCGGCTCACGCGTCACGTCCGCCGTCGTGTTCGGCGGCGCTCCCTCGATCCGCGGGATCCTCCGCGAACGATGCGTCGAACACGAAGCGCAGATCAGGCGTGCGTTTCATATCGATCGCTTCGGCCAGTCGCGCGCGGAGAAACGGCGTCGCCCGCGCAAGCGCACGCTCGGCGCGCACCCGTGCATCGCGATCGCTCGCCACGGCGATCACACCGAAATGCACGCGCGCGTGCCGGTAGTCCGGCGACAACACGAGCGCCGCGATCCGCACCCACTGCAGGGCGGGGTCGCGCGCGTCGTCACGCAGAAGGCTCCGCAGCTCTTCCGCGCTCAATTCCTGCAAACGTTGTTGTCGATATCCTTCGAACGACTCTTCTTCACGACGCATTGCGAACAGCTCCGTCGCGGGAG
>CBIHQZ010000118.1:0-10801 GCA_966212315.1 uncultured Myxococcales bacterium | reverse complement strand
GGTTGCTCATGAGACGGCGACGGTAGCAAACGTCGTCGCATCGATGCGGACGCGGCGCAGGGCGCGATGCGTCCGCTCAGGCCGGCACTTCGTGGGCACCGAATCCGTGATCGTCGCGGTCCGCGGACGATTCGAAACGGCGAGGCTTGGGCGCGTGCCGCGTGAGCAGCTCGTTCACCTCGGCACCGAGCAAGACGACGAAGCCGGTGATGTAGAGCCACATCAAGAGCGCGATTACCGCGCCGAGCGACCCGTACGTCTTGTCGTAGTTGCCGAAGTTGCCGACGTACACCTTGAAGAGCAGCGACGTGACGAGCAGCCCGATCGTCGCAAATACGCTCCCCGGCGAGACGAGGCGGAACCGCTGATCGGTATGTGGACCGAGGTAGTAGATCAGTGCGAACGCGAGCAACACGCTGAGCAAGATGATGCCCCAGCGAAGCACCGCGAATCCGATGAGCAGCGGTTTGCTCCACCCGAGGTGGCTGCCGATCCAGCCCTGCAACGCGCCCCCGCCGATCACGAGCGCGAGTGCGCCGACGACGAGCAGGAAGAACAACACCGTCAGCAGCACGGCCGTGCCGCGCACTTTCCAGAACGGGCGCTCCTCGGCCGCACCGTGCGTCACGTTGAGCTGCTGCATGATGGCGAAGAGTCCGCTGGAGGCAGACCACAGCGTGAACACAAGTCCGAACGAGAGCAGCCCGCCGCTGCGATGCGTGACGACGTTGTGCACTGTCGTCGCGAAGAGGGCCTGTGCCGGACCGGGCATCACCTGGTTCATCACCTCCATGATCGCTTGCTCGAGGTGCGGGATCGGAAGGTAGGGGAGCAGGCTCAGCAGGAAGATCGCGGCAGGGAACAGCGAGAGCATCAGGTAGAAGGCGAGGGCAGCGGCGCCGTTCGCGAGCTGATCGTGTTTGACCTCGTGCAGAAGGTCTTTCGCGAACTGCACCGGGTGGAAGCCGCTTCGCCGCATGACTCAACGCAGTGCAGAAGCAGTGCCCTCGATGCGTGCACCGTCGGCACGGACAGGGGAGATCGCACAATCGACAGGCTGGGCTATGCACTCAGCGCCGATGCGAATCGCAGTTCGGTTGTCGTTCTCGCGTGCCACTTCGGCGAGCGCTTTCACGCCGCGGTCGCCGGCGAGAATGCGCTTCCAGACGAATCGCGCGAACTCGCCGAGCACGATGAGAATCGCGAGATACGCACCCATCCCTGCGGCGGCCGGCACAGCCGCCGCGAACAGATCGCTCGCGCGAACGCCCGAGAGGTCAGGGAGCGGCATGCCGATCGCCGCCGGCAGCAGAATGCGAATCGCGAACGCCAACAGAGCGACTGGAACGACTATCCAGCGCCCGGTCGGCACGTGACACCCGACCCCCTTCGGACAGTCATTGCACCGGTGCTCTCGGTGCACCGGATGATCACAGAACGCACAACGCGGAGACTCGGCATCAGACGGCGGCTCGGCTTCTCGGTAGTTCATGACACGGCTCCTTCGACGAGATCTTCGATTCAGCCGTCGATGTGGAAGTCGACGCCCACGTGACTGGGTTCGAGGGAGGTCACCGGTACGAAGTGTTCGCGCGGCGCCGACGGCGTTGCGCTCGCGTGCGGCATCGCGGCGACTTCACGCGCGGCCTGTTCGAGTGCGCGGTTGTGATTCACGACGTTCGTGTAAGCGTCGCCATGCGCCCCGCGATACTCGCGGCCGCGTGCGATGCCTTCCATGTAAGCGCGATCCGATGAGCGCGAAGCGTCGGGCGCGAGACCTTGCGCGGCGCGGCGCGCACCGTCGTTGAAGCTGTGCTCGGCGCGTTCCGAGTTCGTACGCATCCATTGTTCGGCGCGGCGCGGGATCTCTTCGCGAAGTGTTTGCAGGATCGCGGCGCTCGGCATGTGGCGTCCTCGCGCGATGTTCGCGATGTCCTGAACCGCCAACGACGTGGCGTCGGCGATCGCAACCGCGGTGAGCACGGTGCTGATGCCGCCCAGTAGGGTCACGTGCTCCGCTGCGCCGGTTGCCGCCATGTGGAGCAGGTGCGGAATCTCGGCGCCCTCGACCGCTGCGTGAACGGCAAGATCTGCGATCAAACCATTTCCGCCACTGACATGATCGAACGCCCACTCTGCGGCGCTGAACGGTTCGTTCGCGTGACGTGCGTGTTCCGCTGCACGCAGCGCAGCCGAGAAGTCCGGATGATCGACCCCGAGTCGTCCCATGAGACTCGCGCCGCTCTCGTGCGGCAGTCGCGGCGCGGTCGGTGCGGTCGGTGTGTGTCCTGCGAGAAGCTGCGATCGGTAGTTCGCGACCAGCGCTTCGAACGATCGCGTCGCGTTCTGGTTCGCGGGCGCACCGACCGACGCACGCTGCTGCATCGAGCGAAGCCGCTGCTGCGCGCTGCTCTGTGAACCGTGATCGACGGTCACGTCGGGTCCGCGCGTTGTGCTTCGCGCGTGCTGCGCGCCTGCGCGAGCGGCGGCCGGCGTGGCGTTGGAGGTGGGGGCCGCGTCGTTCGCGGCGTGGGTCTGGGCGGCGTTGTTGTTCGAGTGGATTCGGGTGGTCATGGGCGTCATCTCCGTTCGGGCCGCCACATCGGCGGGTGACGCTCCTATCGGGGGCACTTCGCGGCGGTTGCGCGGGTGCGCGGATTTTCCGATCACCACCTCGACCGCACCCCTCGGTTGCCCTGTCCGTCGCGGCTTGGTAACCGTTTCCCTCCGCGTATGGCGCACTTGCCCGAGCCTATCGACGACCTCGACGAGCCGCTGCTTGCCAGCGACCCGGTCGTTCGCGCGCCGAAGGTCATGGTGGCCATGCCGGAAGTGCCGTCGTACGCGGCGCGCACGATGCTCTCGGTGGCACTCGCGGCGCTCGGCATCGGGGCATCACTCGGTGCGACGGGGCTCGCGATCTTCTACGCGACCCATGTTCGCCCGCGGGCGGCCGCGATGGCGCGAAGGTCGAACGCCCCCGCGAGAGCAGCTGCGCCTGCGCCCGACACCATCGCGCTCACGCCGTCCACACCCGCGACCA
Organism: uncultured Myxococcales bacterium; assembly: GCA_966212315.1. Taxonomy (GTDB): domain Bacteria; phylum Myxococcota_A; class Polyangia; order Polyangiales; genus CBIHQZ01. The sequence continues at coordinate 7,758 of CBIHQZ010000118.1, read as the reverse complement.
GCGCCGATCCCCACAGCGTCGACTACCAGCCACCTCAAGTCGCGGCCGGCCCGTTCGCCGACTACGCGATTCGCACGCAACGCCTCGGTCGGCGGCACACGTTCCCGCAGACACTGCGCACGCTCGGTCTCGATGCGCCACTCGCCGCCAACGTGGTGCGCGCGCTTCGGCCGCTGCTCAACATGCGCGCGTTGCAACCGTCGGATCTCGTCGTCGCGATGCGCGAGCCCGATCACATGGCGATGCGGCGAATCGAATACCGCCGCAGCGACACGCTCGTGTGGGCCGTGAGCGTCGCGGCCGACGGTGCGTGTACGGGTGAGCGCATCGACGTGGTGAAGACCGCGGCGCCCTTCGCAGCTGGCTTCGTGGTGAACGGCTCACTCGACGACACGCTCCGCGCCGCGCGCCTGCAGCCCGATGTCGTGGTGCGTCTGCAAGATGTGTTCGGTGCGCTCGATCTCGGCACGCAACTCCATCGCGGCGATGCGGTGCGACTGCTCGGCGAAGAAGAGCGCTTGAACGGGATCTTCTATCGCTACTCGCGCATCGACGCGATCGACTACCGCGGGGCGATGGGGCAGCGGCGCGCGTACTTCCATCGCATCGGCGCGCACGGCGGCGACTACTTCAACGCGCAAGGCGAAGCGCCCGATCGGGGCGCGTTGCGATCGCCCCTCGCCGAGCCGCGCATCACGTCGCAGTTCAACCTGCACCGCATGCATCCGGTGCTTCATCGCGTGATGCCGCACATGGGCACGGACTTCGGCGCGGCCATCGGCACGCCGGTGTACGCCACGGCGGATGGCGTGGTGCTCACTGTGGGCAGCGGCGGGCCGACCGGGAATCTCGTGCGCCTCTCGCATCCGCAACTCGGGATCGAAACGGGCTACGCGCATCTCTCGCGCTTCGCGCCGGGCATTCACGCCGGGCAACGAATTCGCGTCCACGATCTGGTGGGCTACGTCGGATCGACGGGCCGCAGTACGGGCCCGCACCTTCACATGTCGTGCAAGCGCGGCGGGCAGTTCTTCGATTGTCAGACGCTCTATCGCGGCCGTCGCGTGGTGCCTGCGACCGCGCGCGCCGAGTTCGACGGCAACGTCGCGCGTTGGAACGCGGCGCTCGACAACGTGCATCTCGACGGGATCGCAAACGGGGCACCGCCCGCGCCTCCGCCGCGTGCCAATGACAGCGCTCCCGTGACCGAAGAAGACGGCCCGCCCGGGGAAGAATGACGGCGGCGTTGGCGCTTTCGAGATCCCCGCGCGTGCACTAGTCTCCGCGCGCCCCGAAAACGAATGCTTCCATGCGCACTCTGGACTCGAAATCTCCGCTCCAATTACTGATCGCCGCGGCGCTCGCAGCGTGCGTGCTCTGCGCCGGCCTCGGCCGCTTCGGGATCTGGCAACCGAGCGAGTTGCACATCGCCGATGCCGTTCGTGACGGCGACGCGCACCCCGACGACACGCGCCCCGCGCTGCAATGGGCGCTCACACGCATCGGCTTCCAGAAGCTCGGTGCGTCCGAAGCGGGCGGACGATGGCCGTCGGCACTCTTCGCGACCATCGCGACGATCCTGCTCGGCCTCGCGGTCGCGCGGGCGAGCGATGCCCGCACCGGTGCGTTCACGATCATCGCGTACGCGACGATGCCGCTCGTGTTTCTCAACGCCCGCATGATGCTCGGCGGAGGGATCGCGCAGAGCGGCATGACGTTGCTGCTCGCGGCCGTCATCGAGATCGTCTGGGGAAGGCCGCCGCCGCCCGAGCGCGCGAGCCTTCACACCGCGTGGCGCTTCGGTCGCTGGGTGCTCCTCGTCGTTGCGTTCGTCACCGTTCACACCACCGGGATCATGCTCGGCGTGCTGCCGGTGCTCCTCGGTGCGTCGTTCGCGATCGCGATGCGATGGCGTCACGAGCCGAACGACGTGCGTGCGTTCGGTGCCGTCACCGGTCTGGTCGGTGTGGTGCTGCTCGTGTTGTGCGTCCGTGCGTCGATGCACCCGCCGGCGAGCTACAGCATCCTCGCCGGTGTCGGTCCGGGCGCGCATCCGCCCAATCAGTTTCCTGCGTGGGACATGATGATCGAGCAGATCGGTCTCGCGCTCTTCCCGTGGACCGGGATCGCGGTGTTCGGCTGTCTCCGCTTGCTCGTGCCGCCTCCGACCGCGGGAATGGCCATCGGTCCCGATGGCGAGCGCGTGCCGATCGACGAAGCCTGGCGCGATGCGGGAATGCGTCTCGGCGCCTTCGGAACCCTGACCGCTGCGCTCGGACTGCAGACCTTTCATCTTCAGCAATTCGGGATTCAACCGTTCACGGCAGCGGCGCCACTCGCGATCGCCTGCGGCATTCTCGTTCGCGATGCCGAACGCGAGGCGCGCGCGTGGCGCATCGTCGCGTCGGGTGCGTTCTTCGGCCTGCTCATCGTGCTCCGCGACTATCTGCTCTTCCCGAAGAGCTCGTACGCGGCCCTCGGACTGCCCGACGGCGGCCCGGCATTCCCGACCGGCTTCACCGGCGCGCTCAAGGACTGGATCAAGGCACACGGCGCGTCCGGCATCGTCGACGTGTTCATGGGGACCGCGCCCGCCGAGGTGTACTTCGCGATCCAGGGACTGGTCTTCGCGTTCACCGCGATCGGCGTGCTCTACATCGGCGGCGGATTCTCCGCGCGTCGGCTGGGATGGATTGCGCCCTACTCGTGGCTCGGCGAGGTGCAGGACGCGGCGGTGCGCGAGTTCGGTCTCGACACGGTCTCGATGGCGAAGCGGTCACCCCGCGAACGCGCAGGGGTGAGGCTGTCGATCGGGTCCGTCTTCGCGAACATCCGCTTCCTCCTGCTCCTCGTTGCCGTCGCGTTCAGCACGTTCTTCGGCTGGATGGCGTACGAAGTCGGCGCGCATCGGCGGTTCGTCTCGCACGGGGCGACCGTGGCGCAGGCGAAGTCGGGCTACACGACGGCCGCGATCTCGCCGCTGATCATCGTCGCGCTCGTGTTCGCAGTGATCGTGCTGTGGAACTTCTTCGTGTGGTTCGGCAACGCGCGGCGTCCGTGGCGCGGCATGATCGGTTCGCGCATCGTCGTCGTTCCCTTCGCCGCGGTGCTCGTCGCGGTGATCTCCACGCAATGGTTCTGGCCGGCGCTGAGCGAGCATCTTTCGCCACGCGGCGCATGGGCCGTGCTCCGTCAGTTCCGCGCAGCGGGTGAGCCCGTCGCGCGATGGGGCGGCCCTGCGAACGACCGCGCGACGCGGTACTACGCCGACTTCGAAGTACAGAATCTCCTCTCGGAAGACGAAGCGGTGCGCTGGCTCCAGATGCGATCGCCGCGGCACTTCCTTGTCGTGGGCGCCGACTCGTTCTCTTCGCTGAACTTCGCGTATCGCAGCGCCCGACCGGTCGGCAGCCGGGAGAACATTCCCGTGCTCGATGTCCCGTCGGGGAGCGTGTACATCGCAGCGTCGCAGCTCGGCGATCGCGCGTCGCGCAACCCGCTCGACTCGGTGGTGTTCGCGAGCGACACGCAGAATCACGGCGGCAACGATCACTGGCACGCGCACGGACGCCGCGAGAGCGGGCGCACCGTCGAAGAGCCGGCTCGCTTCGGCGACGCAATCGACTATCTCGGATACAACCTCGACTCGAACAACCGCGCGTACGTGCCGGTCGGCGAGTCGTTCCGCATCACGTATCACTTCCGCGTGCGCGAGGCGCTGCCCGCGAACTACCGCATGTTCGTGCATCTCGAGAGCACCGCGTGTCCACGCAGCGTGCACGACCACGAGACCGGCGATGGACGATGGCCGGCGCGCTTCTGGCTGCCGGGAGACATCATCCACGACGATCAGCGCATCACCATTCCCGCCGAGTGCCACGCGGGGAGCTACACGGTGTACATCGGGTTCTTCCAGGGCGAGCAGCGACTGCCCGTCGTCGGTGGCAATCACGACGCCGAGAACAGGGTGGTCGCGGCTGTGATCAACGTGCGATAACGAGCGCGACGACGGGGTCGGCGTCGAATGGAGCGGGAGCGAGACGATGAGCGCGAGTGACAACGATCGGCCGTCGAAAGCGCCGGATGCGCGTCAGTCGCTGCCGCCCGATGGTCGCGAGCGACGCTCGTTCGACCGCATCCCGGTGGACTGGTCCGTCGACTTCCAAGCGGGCGAAACGTTTCTCTACTCGTACATCACCAACATCTCCGCGATGGGGATCTTCGTGTACTCCGAGAAGCCGCTGCCGATCGGATCGCCCCTGACGCTGAAGTTCGCGCCGCCCGGCGAGCCTTCGCTCGAATTGCAGGGCGAAGTCGCGTGGGTGAATCCGTTCCGCGCGGGCGGCGAGAATCTCAATCCGGGGATGGGGATCCGGTTCGTGGAACTCTCGCCCGAGACTCGCGAGCGGCTGGTGGAGCTGGTGCGAACGATTGCGTATCTGCCAGAGGGCGCGTCGCAGAGCTGATCGCCCCCCCGTCGATCACGGTCCGGGGCCGGGACGCACCGCTTCGATGAACACCGTCGCGTCCGACGCGCCGGCGATTGCGCCGTGATTGTCGTCGAAGAGGGCGACGTGAATACGGTGCGGGCCGAACACCTGGCCGGTGTTGCCGAAGAGCGCGCATGCATCGAGGTTGATCTCGAGATTCACCACCGCGCCCGACGTGTTGTAGGGGTGGCCGGGGATGTCGCATCTCACTTCGGGGCCGGGGCCGACGGCGGGCGGCGAGAAGACTTCGACGTGGACGTGACCGCATCCGTTGTTCAGGCCGCCACACATCGTCGCGCCCGCGAGCCGGAAGTTCGAGACGACGACCTGGACGGGCACGCCGTGCATCCCGCCGACGTATTCGGTGATGACCGTCGGTGAGCCGGGGTCCGTCCCCGTCGGCGACACGATGCACACACCGGGGTTCGTGCCGTCGCCGCACTCGACGAAGCGGTAGTTCGGCAGGCAGCTCGATGCACTCGCGGCGAGAAGTCCGACAGCGATTCCGAGCGACGACATCCGACTCACAGCGCACCTCCGATCGAGACCATTCCGCCGCCTTCGGCCAGCGGCGCCACTCCCACGCTTCGCACCCCCTGCGTGCGCGACGCGCTTCGGCTTCCGAAGAACCAGCCGAGCCCGACGCCGACCGCGACGACGCCGACGCCGATCGCAACCGCTCCGCCGATCGTCGCAGCCGCGGCACCATCGAAGCCGCCACGGCTCGTCGACGCGCACGTCAGCGAGTGGAAGCAGTCGCGCTCGAGGGCATTGAGTGCAACGGGCCGCAGCACCGCGACCGAGACCACACCCGCGACGAGGAAGAACGCGCCGCCACCGAGCAGCGCAAACGGCGCTGCGCTCTGCGGTGGCGGAGGAACGACAGCAGGCGGCGGACTGGACGGCGCGGAACTCGCGACGACTTCGCTCGGCGGCGGCGACGACGACGCCATTGCGATCTCGGCGCCGAGTTCGACCGGCACGTCCATCGTTCCGCCTGCGGTGACATCGACTTCGGATCGCACCGGCGCGTGCCCGGTCGCGACCGATTCCACGACGATGTGTCCCGGCGTTACGACGAACGGCACGCCCCAGAACGCATCGCTGACGGCTTGCCCGCCGATCGTGATCTGCAGGCCCGCGGGCGGCGGCGTCGGCACGCGCAACGTGACGTGCCCGATGCGCGACTGTAGTTGCGTGGTGAGCGTGCGGCACTGCGTGATCAGCGCTGCACGAGTGCGAAGGGTGGTGTCGCGCTCCGCGGTCTGCGCGCAGAGTTCGGCGTTGCCGAGTGACTCCGCGAATCGCCCCAGTGCGTTCTGTTCGTTGGCGAGGAAGTAACGCAACGAGGGCGTCATCGAGATGCGCCCGGCGCGCTCGCCGAGTTCCAACGCCTCGGTGTGATTGCCCGCTTGCGATGCGGCTTCTGCCTGCGAGAGCAGCCCGCGCCGTGCGGCGACTTCGGCAGGGGTCTGCGCCCACGCGCTCTTCGCGGACACGAGCCCCAGCAACGCACCGGCGATCCAGGCGGAAGAAAGTGTCGATCGTCTCTTCACGGGCACTCTTTCACTTTCGTTGCGGGCGCTGAGTCGCCCGTCGCGTGCGCGACCATACCAAATCCGTTCAGCGCGTTCGCGCCATGAGTGCCGGAAGCACCGATGATTTGTCGGCCTTTCCGAGGAGCACTTGTTCGACCGACGAGAACACCGGCGTGGTGATCCCGTGATCGCGCGCGAAGGCCACGACGCGCGGGACGAGATCGATCGCTTCGATTCGCGTCTCCGTCGCGTGCCGCGCGTGTTCGGCCCCGTCGCCGGCCGCGAGTTGTTCGCCGAAGCGCACTTCCGGTCGCGCCATGTCGCCCATCGCGGCCATGAGATCGCCGAAACCCGCCACGCCCCAGAACGTGTGCTCTTCGGCGCCCGCTGCCACGCCGATCTTCATCGCTTCGTGCATTCCGCGGGTCATGAGTCCTGCCAGCAGACCCGCCGACACGCCGGCTGCGCGCGCGTATCCGAGCGCGACCATCAACACGCCGACGAGCGCGCTCGCCCATTCGAGGCCCGTGAGATCGTGCGTTTCCGACACGCGCAGCATCGGGCTGCTCAACGCGTTGCGCACGGCCGCGAGGACTTCGGGGTAACGCGACGCCGCGGCGATTACTGCCGGTTGCGCATTCACGAGGTCTTGTACGACGACGGGTCCGCCGAGCGCCCCGACGCGACGCACGGGGGTTTCTTGCCGAACGATCTCGCTCAAGGGGAGCAAGCCTTCGTCCGAGAGCCCACGCACGCCGTGCACGATCATGTGGCTGCCGTCGGTGACGTCGCCGAGAACGCCTGCGACCGAACGCGCGACGCTCGAAGGCACCGCGAGGAGGATCAACTTGCAGCGCGAACCGAGGTCGCGGATCTCGCCGGTCTGTTCGATCCCCTCGATGGGCGCCGACTGATCGCGTCGCGTGCAGAGCAACGCACTGTGCCCCGCGGTCTGCACGGCCTTCGCGAGCGCGAAGCCCCAGCGACCCCCGCCGAGCACGCCCACCGTCGTGACCGGCTTTCCGTTCGTTGCGCTCATGCTGCACCTCCGAGGGCACGCGCCGCACCACCGCTCGCCGTTGCCGTCGCACCGCGTGCGGCGTGATAGCCGAGCCCGCTCACCGCGAGTCGGTTCTGATAGTAGAAGAGCATGTTCGTATCGCTCGCGATGTAGCCGTCGCCTTCGACCGTGAGCACCGGAACGCTGTGGTAGCCGTTCCAACCGCGAATCGCTTCGTCGAGCAGCTCCATCGCGCCGCGCTTGCGCACCCCGGGACCCAGCACGATCTGCCCGCGGTCTTCGAGTTCGCGCGCGCGATCACGCAGGTCGCCGACTGCTTGCGCGAGGTCGGTGCGTGCGATGCGCATGTCGTCGCGATGACGCAGTAGCGAGAAGAGATCTTCTTTCGGGTACGCGGCGCGGAGCAGGTTGAACGCCGCGCCCGCCACGATGTGCGTCGAGAGGAGCACCGTCTCGCGCTTGTAGACCTGCGTGATCACCTCGCCGAGTTCGCGCGTGTACTGCGCATCGCGCGCGGCATCGACCACCGGCACGCCATCGCGCGTGACGTATGTAAGCGGATCGACGGGGCGGCCTTTGCTGTCGATCGAGTTCCCATCGGGTGTCACGCGATTGCCGAATGGATCGAGCGGATCGCAGAAGCGCAGCACCACCGAGCCTTCGGTGAGCAGCAGCTTGCGAACGAGCGTGACGACCCGCGTGGCCTGCG
>CBIHQZ010000117.1:0-10822 GCA_966212315.1 uncultured Myxococcales bacterium | reverse complement strand
CTTGGGCCCACACCAGTGGTTCTGGGGGTGCGCGGGGGGGTTGTGGGGTTTTGTGCGGACTCGGCGCTGGCGGGTCGCGCCGCGCCACCACAACGCGACGGACTCAACGCGACAGACTCAACCGCGACCTACTCAGATGCGTCCGTGCTCGCGGTGTCGACCGTCGACGTGTCGTCGGCAGCGGTGTCGGTGCCGGTATCGGGCGTGGTGCTCGTGTCGTCGGGAACATCCATCGCCGCGTCCATCGGCATTTGAACATCCATCGGCATGGCCGTGTCGTTGCCAGTGTCGACGCGCACGTCGTTGCCCGTGTCGGTCGGCATCGGCGTGTCCATCGGCATCTGCACGTCCATCGGCATCGGCGTGTCGACACCGACTGGGACATCCGTGGGGGGCACGACGTCGACCCCGCCATCGGTTCCACCGCCGACGCTGCGAAGCCACGCTTGGATGCATGCGAGATCCGCGGCCGAGAGCGGAGGCATGCCGTTCGGCATCTGCGTGCCACAAGCGGGATTCGGATTGAGCTTCTGGAAGAAGAAGCTGTGCGAGACATCGCCCGCGACGAGAAGCGTGTGTCCCGTGCACGTCGCCGACTGAACGCCGAGCAGTCGCGATGCCACGTTCGGAGACGCGAGATCGAGACCGCCCGCGCGCGACGACGTGTCGTGGCAGGCGGACGTCGCACAACGCTGCACCAGGATCGTGCTCGGCACGCTCTCGAGCGCGATGCCGCAAGAGTTGCCGCCGACGAACCGCGCGCGGTCTTCTACCGGAATGCTGCCCGGGCAACCCGCGAGGGCGAGCGCGCCGGTGAGCGCGAGGATCGACGCGAACGCGGGAGAGATGAATCGCTTCGTCGAGAGCATCGTTCGTGTCTCCGCGTGCATCATCGTCGGAACGCGACGCCGATCGTCGCGCTGAAGTAATCGTCGGCCGCGCCGCCGGCGACGTACGACTGGGGTTGATCCTCGGGGACCGAGTGCATGCCGAGGAAGTAGCGCCGCCAATCGAGGTTCAATCGCACTTCCAATCCGCTCACGATGCGATACGCCGCGCCGAGTCCGGCTTCGACGCCGCCGGCGGTGGCATGCGGAAAGTACGCGGCAGTGCCGATCTCGCCGGTGTCGAGCACGAGCAGATATGCGCCGCTCGCCATGATCGCCACGCGTTCGGTGACGTCGATGCGACCGCCGAGTCCGAGGCGCACCGATTGGTACGTCACGTTCGGAATTCCGTCGGGGCGATTGGCGCCCTCGATGGTGAAGCTCTGTCGTACGTACGCCGCCGTCGCGCCGATCTCGATGTTGCGAAATCGATAGCGTCCCCGAAGTCCCGCCGAGAATGCGTAGGCCGTGGTGGGGAAGCTGTTGCCGAGCGCGTCACGTGACGCGAGCAGTGGAACGTACTCGCCGCTCGCGACGATGCCGATCATCGACGCCGGTCCGTTGCCCGCGAACGCGCCGGGATAGAATTCGAGCGCGCCGGCGATCGCGGGCGCCGCGGTGAGATTGTAGGGGCGGAGTCGCTGGAACAGATCGTCGACGAACCAGAAGCTGCGGCCCTGCATGCGGAAGCCGACTTGGAAGTCGATCACCGGGGCGCGCGCGTACCACGGCATCGCGAGCGTCGCGTGCGTGTCCTCGGGAATCTGCGTCTGCGTCGTGACGGTCGGCTCGATGGGCGGCGGCGGTGGCGCGGTCACCGGCGGCGGTGCGACCGGTTCCGGCGCGGGCGAAGCCGTCGTGTCGGGCTGCTCGTCGGTGTGCGTCGGATGCGACGTGTTGTGACGGCGTCGCCGTCGCTGCGCGTCGGCATCGTGCGGATGGAGCGTGATCGTCAGGGCGAATGCCGAGAGACCGAGTCCGAGTAGAAGCGATCTGCTCTTCGCACGCCGCGTTGCGGTGTCGACCATCGCGGCGGATCTTACCGAACGCATATCGAATGTGTCAGCGAACTCGCGGACACTTCGCACGAAGTTTCTTCGGTCAGCGCTTGCCGAGTTGCGCGCGGAACGCACCGAGCGCTTCGCGCGCGCTGCGTGCGGCGGCCGCGAGGTCAGCGGGTGCGAGCACGGGCTGCGCGGTGTACGAACGGCGCTCGAGCATCTCGCTCGGGATGTCGCTGAGGAAGCGTGACGGCAACGTTGCGCGTGGAGCGCCGCGCATCGCACGCGCGCGGGCACGAACGAGATAGAGCGTTTCCTTCGCGCGGGTGACGCCTACGTAGAACAACCGCCGCTCTTCGCTGGCATCGATCGTCGCTGCGATGTCGGTCGCTTTCGGCGCGTCGGTGCGCGAGTGCGGGATGATCCCTTCGTCGCAGCCGATGAAGAACACCGTGTGGAACTCGAGCCCCTTCGCGCCGTGCAGCGTCGAGAGGGTCACGCGGTCGTCGGTGTCTTCCTCGTCGTCGGCGAATCGCAGTGAGAGACGCGCGAGGAGCTGGCGTGCTTCGCCGAGCGTGGTGACCGGCGTGCGCGAGAGCGAACGGAAGAGTTCTTCCACATTGCCCCAGCGCTTGGTCGCGACTTCGGGGGTCGGGCCTGCTTGATTGATGTCTTCGCGAAGACGAATCGCATCGGCGAGACCGCGCGCGACGTCGCCGAACGGATCGTTGCGTTCGAGTCGTTCGCGGACCGCGCGAATGAGTCCCGTGAACGACGAGAGCGAGGTTTGCACGCGATCGTCGAGATCTTTGATGGTGCCAGCTTGCAGCGACGCGTCGAGCAACGACAGTCCGCGAGCGCGCGCGAAGCGTTCGATGCGTTCGAGCGAAGTGTCGCCGATGCCGCGCGTCGGATAGTTCACCACGCGCCGGAACGAGATCTCGTCTTCGGGATGGAGCGCGAGCCGCAGATACGCGGTGAGGTCTTTCACTTCGCGACGCTCGTAGAAACTCGTGCCGCCGATGAGGCGATACGGAATCCCCGCGAGGCGGAACTGCTCCTCCAATGGTTTGGCGAGAAGGTTGCCGCGATAGAGCACGCCGATCTCGCGGCGCGGGAGCCCGTTGGCGATCGCGGTCTTCGAGGTGTCGACGACGAACTTCGTCTCGCTCTCGTTGTTGTCGCACTCGACGACGGTGACCTTGTCGCCCTGCTTGCGATCCGAGAAGAGCGTCTTCGGGTACGCGCGTTCGGCGCGCACGATGACCACGTTGGCGACATCGAGAATCGGCTGGCGCGAGCGGTAGTTCTGCTCGAGCGCGAGCTTGCGTGCGCCGGGAAAGTGCTTCTCGAAATCGAGGATGTTGCGAATGTCGGCGCCGCGCCATCCGTAGATCGACTGGTCGTCGTCGCCTACGCAGAAGACCTCGGCGCGGGCACCGGCGAGCGCCTTCGCGAAGAGCAACTGCGTGCGATTGGTGTCCTGGAATTCGTCGATGAGCAGGTGGCGCACCTTCGACTGCCAGCGCTCGCGCACTTCGGCGTTCTCGAGCAGAAGCTTGAGCGGGGCGCCGATGAGGTCGTCGAAGTCGAGCGCCTTCAAACGCGCGAGCGCGGCCTGGTAGCGCGGGAAGACCGCGCGGGTGATCTCGTCGTACTCGCCCTCGTCCGGGAGTTCGTCGGGCGTCGTGAGGCCGCTCTTCGCACGCGAGATGCGCGACATGATCGCGCCGGCGTCGTAACGGCGATCGAGCACTTTGAGATCACGCAGGATCTCTTTCACCACGCCCATCGCGTCGGCGGCGTCGTAGACGACGAAGCGATCGCCACCCGCGATGTGTCGTGCTTCCTTGCGGGCGATCTCGGCGCCGAGTGCGTGGAACGTGCTGATCCACACCTTTCGCGCGGGATGTCCGACGATCTTCTCCAGACGCTCGGCCATCTCTTCGGTGGCCTTGTTGGTGAACGTCACCGCGTAGATCGACGTCGGCGGAAATCCGTCGCTCATGATCCGCGCGATGCGCTGCGTGATCACGCGCGTCTTGCCCGACCCTGCGCCCGCGAGAACCAGTGCGGGCCCGCCGCTGTGTTCGATGGCCGCTTTCTGCGCGGGGTTCAGCGGGATCGCGCCACTCATGCGAGCTACGATTCTGTTACCGCACGGGTCGCGAAATTCCCAGAACCGTTTTCGCCGCGCGCGCTGCGTGATACTTCGCGAGGCTATGGATTACGCGCGCATCAAGGGCATCGGAATCATTTCGTGGACGGTCGTGCTGGCGTCGATGGCGGCGGCATGCGGTGGTGGTCAGCAGCACGCTGCGTCGAATGCGGCGCAAGCGGCGACTTCGCCCGAGGATCTGAGCTTCGAGGCCGACACGGTGCGCCCGAACGACAGCGAAGCACCCGAAGCGCCACCGTCGAGTTCGGCGGTCTCGACTGCGGCCCGACGCGCGCTCGATGCGCGGCACGTGTCCATCGCCCAGTGCTACGCAACGCTCTTGCGAACCTCCGCGGACGCAGTGGGTCGCATCGCAGTCGACATCGCGATCGGCGCCGAAGGTCACCCGACACGAGTGAGTGCACGCACCGAGGGAGAGGGCGGGATCGGCAATGCGCGCGTGTGCGTCGAGAACGCGTTGCGCGCGATGCAGATGACCGGCGTACCGGCGAACGGCGTGCGAATCCGACGCAGCTACTCGTTCGTGAATCCCGCGGTGGAACTGACCGTCGCCGATCCGATCACCGTGAACCCGCCGCGACGCAGCACCGCGCGCACGGCGGCCGCGGCCACCGCGAGTGCTTCGCCGAGTGGACCGCCCGAGGGCGCGACCGGACCGCTCACGCTTGCCGAGGTCACGCCGTTCGTGACGACGCACGCGGCGGACCTCAGCGCGTGTTACGCGACCGCGCTCCGCACCGCGCGCACTGCGTCCGGCGCGGCGACGTTCGTGCTGACCGTCGGTGGCGACGGCGCGGTGAGCCAGAGCGCGTTCCAGAGCGAGGTTCCCGCACTCGCGACGATGAGCGACTGCGCGATGGCCGCTGCGCACGCATGGCACTTCCGCGCGTCGGGCACGGGCGCGACGGTGCACGTGTCGCTGGCGTTCGCGCGGTAATTCCGCGCGGCGCGAGCGCCCTCGACGCGTGCCGCGCGTCATCGTCCCTGCGTCGCGACACCCCCGCCCGTTCTCGCGCGGATCGCTCCATGCGAAACCCCAGCGATGACCCACGACGACTTCGATCTCGATGACGCCGCCCGCCGCGCGATGGGTGAAAACGGCTTCGCGCCTTCGTTCGAACCATCCGCGTTGCGTGAAGTCGACGCGATGCCCGATGCGATTCCACCGGCGCAAATCCAGGGCGCCAAGGATCTCCGCGCGCTCGACTGGTCATCGATCGACAACGACGAATCGCGCGATCTCGATCAGATCGAAGTCGCCGAAGCGCTCGACGGCGGACGCGTCCGTTTGATGGTCGGCGTGGCCGATGTCGATTCGCGCGTCGCGGCCGGCTCTGCGATCGACGCGCACGCGATGCAGAACACCACTTCGGTCTACACGGGCGCGAAGGTCTTCTCGATGCTCCCGGAGCGTCTCTCGACCGACCTCACCTCGCTCGATCAGGACCAGGATCGTCTCGCGATCGTGATCGACATGATGGTCGACGCGGACGGTGCCGTGACGTCGGGCGACGTGTATCGCGCGCTCGTACGCAATCGCGCGCAGCTCGCCTACAACTCGGTGAGCGCGTGGCTCGAAGGCAAAGGCGCGGCCCCGCCCCGCATCGCGGCGAATCCCGCGATCGCCAAGCAGGTGAAGCTGCAACACGAGGTCGCGCAGCGGTTGAAAGCCCTGCGTCATGAACGCGGCGCGCTCGATCTCGAAACCATCGAAGCGCGTCCCGTCACCAAGGACGGACGCGTGGTCGATCTCGAGGTGACCCGCAAAGGCCCGGCGCGCGAGATGGTGGAGGACTTCATGATCGCGGCGAACGGCGCGATGGCGCGCTTTCTCGAGATGCGCGGGGTGTCGTCGATTCGTCGGGTCGTGAAGTCACCGGAACGATGGCAGCGCATCGTCGCGCTCGCCGCGGGGCTCGGGGAGACTCTCCCTGCCGAAGCCGATTCACGCGCACTCGCGGATTTTCTCGCACGCATGCGAGCACGCGACCCCGATCACTTCGCAGACCTCTCGCTCTCGGTCGTGAAGCTGATGGGGCCGGGCGAATACGAACTCGATCGCGCCGGTTCGACCGAGATCGCCGGGCACTTCGGACTCGCCGTGCAGGACTACACACACTCGACCGCGCCCAATCGCCGCTACGCCGATCTGGTCACGCAGCGATTGCTGAAAGCCTCGCTTGCCAAGGAGCCTGCGCCGTATTCCGACTCCGAGTTGATCGCGATCGCCGAGCGCTGCACGCAGAAGGAAAACGACGCGCGCAAAGTCGAACGGCGAGTTCGCAAGACCGCGGCGGCGCTGCTGCTCGCGGAGCGCATCGGCGAGAGCTTCGACGCGATCGTGACGGGCGCGAATCAGAGCGGCACGTTCGTGCGATTGCTCGCGCCACCCGCCGAAGGCCGGGTCACGCGCGGCGAGCAGGGGATGGACGTGGGCGACAAGGTGCGAGTGCGCCTGCTGTCGACGGAACCCGAGAAGGGATTCATCGATTTCGCACGCGCGTGATGAGTCGTCAGCGTCGACGGCGTGACGAAGGCGCTTCGGCCGCGCGCTTCGTCGCGGTGCGCGTCTGCGAGCGGAACGTGCGGATGATCGTGTTCGCCGCGGCGGCTGGATCATCGGTGACGACCAGTAGATCGAGATCGCCCGGAGAGATCTTGCGGCCCTCGAGCACCGTGCATCGCAGCCAGTCGATCAACCCCGACCAATACGAGCAGCCGAAGAGCACTACGGGGAACTGGTAGATCTTGCCGGTCTGAATCAGCGTGAGTGCTTCGAACATCTCGTCGAGCGTTCCGAAGCCGCCGGGAAAGATCACGAACGCGGAGCTGTACTTGATGAACATCGTCTTGCGGACGAAGAAGTATTTGAAGTCGATCACCGTATCGACATAGGGGTTCGCCTTCTGTTCGAAGGGCAGCTCGATGTTGCATCCGATCGAACGCCCGCCTTCGTCACGTGCTCCGCGATTCGCGGCTTCCATGATCCCCGGACCGCCGCCGGTGATGATCGCGAACCCCGCGCGGGCCAGACGCGCGGCGACCTCGCGGGCCGCTGCGTAATGCGGATCGCGCGGGCCGCTTCGCGCCGATCCGAAGATGGACACGCCGCGTTCGATGGACGCGAGATTGTCGAAGCCCTCGATGAACTCGCCGGTGATGCGCAGCACGCGCCACGGATCGGTGCGGGTGAAGTCCAGCGGGGGCCCGGAGTGTTGAAGAAGCTTCTCGTCTTCGGTCGACGGCTGGATCCAATCGCGGATCGACTCGTCACCCACCGGTCCCTTCGCTCGCGGCGACAACGGCGCCAGCGGACGCTTTGCCGGTGGCTTGCGCCCTGCCTGTCGATGCCCCTCTTGTTCGCGTTCGCGCAAGTACTCGCGCGCTTCCCGCTCCGCGCCGAGCAACACCGAGAGCGCAGGCGACTTTCCGCCGCCGGTGCGGGTCTCGAGCGCGGGTGTCGCTTTTCTTTTCGAAGCGGTGCGTTTCGACGGCATGCCTCGGCCGTATCACCGACCGCGTGTCGCACGCGAGAACGACGGTGCGCGACTCGTGCACAGATCAGTGGGCGTACAGAGCGCTGCGTGCATGGTCAGAGCCCCCGCTCGGCCGCGAGTTTCTCACGGTCGAGCGTGCGCATCGGGACGACCAGCCTCTGGCGCAGTGCGTGCTCAACCATCGGCCCTGGAGGACATCATCATGCAGAAACTCTCGATCGGCCTTCTCGCAGCGACCCTCACCCTCGGCATCGGCGCGATCGCGCAAGCGGACGACGCACGCGATCTCGAACTGCATCAACGCACGCACATGCGCGCGGATCAGACCGGGCACAGCGCGCGACGCGCGGGTCATTCGATCGTCGGCGCGGTGCGCGGCGCGGGATCGACCGTGGTGCACGGTGCGCAGACGACGGGCAACGCAGTTCATCAGGGCGAGCATCGCGTGCGCGAGGGGCGTGACCTTCGCAACGAAGAACTCTCGGCGCGTACTTCGAAGCGCGCACACCAGACCGGCGCGTCGGCCCGCACGACCGGGCACGAGACTGTCGGCACCGTGCGCAACACTGGTTCGACCGTGGTTCACGGCGCGCAGACCACCGGTGATGCCGTTCACGAGGGCGCGCACGACATCACGCACTGAGTTCGTGACCGCGCGCGTTCGCGCACTCGCGTGATATCCGCGCTTCACGAGGAAAAGAAAGCACCGTCAACCCCTCGCCGGTCTTCGGTCGACGACGTCCCAACTTTCTCGCGGGATGGGATACAACCGGGACCTGTCGACGCATCTCCGCGGTTCGGTCCGCGGTGGTGCGAAGGAGGCGAGGAGCGAGATGGTGATGAATCGAAGGTACTGGGCTGCGCCGGCGATGGCGTTCGTGATCGTCGTTCCGAACGTCGCGAACGCACAGACGGTGCGCGTGGTGAACATCAATTCGGTGCCGCAGGGCGCGACGGTTCGCCTCGATAGCGAGACCGCTGCGCCGCTGGGCACCACACCGCTCCGCGCGGTGCGCATTCGCAACGGTGCGCACACGCTCCTGTTCACACGCGATGGCTTCATCCCCGGCTCGGTACAGGTCAACGTGACGCGGTCGCGCGAGACGTTCACCGGCACGCTGGTGCAGGGTGGCAGCATCTACGTCTCGGCCGACGTCGACGGCGCGCAGGTGTTCCTCGACGGCAATGCGGTCGGCACCACGCCAGGACGCATCAACAACGTGCAGCCCGGACAGCACGTGGTGGAGATCCGCCAGACCGGCATGCAGACCTTCCGCGACACGGTCACCGTGGGCGCGGGTGCGGTTGCATCCATCAACGCGTCGATGCGTCCGCCGCCCCCCGTTGCACCGCCGACCGGCATCGTGCGCGTGATCGTGAGCAATCCGAACGGCCCGGTGCCACAGGACCTGCAGGTCACGTTCGACGGCACGCCGATGCCGGGCACGCCGCCGAGTCTCGAGAACGCGCAACCCGGTCAGCACATCGTGCAGATCAGCGCGAACGGGTTCCGTTCGGTTCGTCGCGAAGTGTCGGTGACCGCGGGGCAGACCTTCGCGCTCGCGATCGACCTCGATCCGATCCAGACCGCGCCGACGGGTGGCACGGTGCGAGTCATCGTGCCGACCGCGAACGCGCAAGTGTTCCTCGACGGCGAACTTCTCACCGCCGCGGCTGGTGCGCCGGCCGGCCGTGACAACGTTCCGCCCGGTCAGCACTCGCTGCGCATCACCGCGCAGGGACGGCAGACGGTCACGCGCGAGATCACGGTGACCGCGGGCCAGACGACGGCCCTCGAGATCCCCGACCTCGCCGCCGTCGCCCAGGTCGGTCGTCTCTCGGTGCGCAGCTCGACGCCGAACTCTACGGTGATCATCGACGGACGCGACATGGGTCCGTCGCCGTACGTTCGCGAAGACATGCCGGCCGGCGCGTACAACGTGACGGTTCACGCGCAGGGCTTCGACGATCGCACCGAGCAGTGCACCGTCTCGACGACGCAGGCCTGTGAAGTCAACGTCCCGCTCTCGCGCGCGATCGGTCGTGCAACGCTGCATGTCGAACTCTCGCGTCCGGTGCCGGGCGCGGTCGTGACGATCGACAACAATGCGATCGGCGAAATCGGCGCGGGGCGAGACATCCCGAACGTCACCGCGGAGAACCACGAGATCCGCGTTCGCGCCGAGGGATATCTCGACTACGTCGAAAGCGTCACGTTCCAGGAGAACGAACAGCACCGCACGCTCGTGTCGCTCCGTCGTGCGCATCGCGGACCGACCGGTGCCGAACTCGCCGTGCGTCGCGCTGCGATCTCGACGTGGGGTGCATCGCCGCTCGCTCGCGGTGACTTCGCGATGGATCTGTACGGGTCGTACGGCGACTACGTCGCGGCCCTTCGTGGGACGACCGGTCTGCTCTCGTTCGGCGCGGGCGCGATCGACGCCGGTTTCGGCGTCCGCACGATGGGCGCGCTCTGGGAACTCGAAGTGCGCGCTCGCGGTGCGTATCGCCTCGCCGACGGGCTCTTCGGCATCGGCGCCGAAATCGCGCCGTTCGCGGGGCTCGGAACGCCGGGCACCTCGACCTTCGGCGTGCGCGGCTTCGCGCTCGCATCGATTCACACGCTCGGTCCGAGCGAAGACGCAGAAGCAGAGACGGGCGACGATCCGAACGCGCGCAGCAATCGTCTCGGCAGCTTCGCCTTCTCCGTGGGCTTCGGCTTCGAAGCGATGAACGACGGGCTCTCGGGGCTCGTTCGCTACTGGGGCAACTCGTCGACGATGACGCCGAGCACGGTGCCGAACTTCGCGGCGTGCGAGCCGGCGGCAATGGGCATGGGTCAGCAGGATCCCTGCAACCTCCGCCCGGCGATGGGCGGCATGGCGACCTCGATGACGCGTCCGAACGGCGATGTCGTGCTGACCGGTGGCTCGCAGGGGCTCGTTCGTGCGCTCTTCCGCGCGTCGATCGAGTTCGGCCTCGGTCGCCACGTCAACGCGTTCCTCGTGCTCGAGCGCGTGATCGCGGACAACAACAACGTCCAGATCCAGCGCGCGTACTACGAGCAGTTCTGGAACTTCATCGGCCACGAGGGTCGCAACGACAGCCTCACGTATCTGCACGCCGGTCTGACGTACAAGTTCTGAGATCCCGCCTCGCTCCCCGTCCGAAGCAGCCCTTCACCCGAGTTCGTTCCGATCGTGGTCCCGCACCTGGCAGTGGGTTCGAGACCGCGATCGACGTCTTGTCGTCAGTGAA
>CBIHQZ010000116.1:0-10827 GCA_966212315.1 uncultured Myxococcales bacterium | reverse complement strand
CGGCGTCGGTGAGATTCGGCGGGACGATGTCGAGCAGCAAGCAATCCACGCCAGCGTTGGCGAGGTGCGCTGCGATTCCACTCCCCATGACTCCTGCGCCGAGAACGGCGACGCGACGGATCTGCTTCGGCATGCGAATCGGGCTCCTTGTGAACGAAACGGGCGCGGATCGTTGCGCAGTCGACGCGGCGCGGCAAGCGCGATGAATCGTCATTCAGTGCAACGCGATCTCGGCCGGTCGTGCGACCGCGATAGATTTGCGCGATGGCCTCGAACGACGCGAAGTCTTCGCGCTGGATCGCAATCGTGATTGCGCTCGCCCTCCTCCTCTGGGGTGCGCGCGTGCTGATATCGAGGCTCGCTCACGGACACGGTGACTCGTCGCCGACGAATGCGCGCGACGACGCGGACGCGGCCGGCGATCCGAACAGTGCAGCCCGGCGATCGGATGCGGCGCCGAACGAAGCAACTCGAGTCGATGCGTCCCCTCGAGATGCGAGCGGCATCATCGATCACACCGTGCGCGATCCCTTCGTGCACGAGCGCGTGCGCGCCGAGATCTTCCGCGCGTGGGCGATGCACGCGGCGCAACAGGGAACGACGTCACCGACGGACGGCGGATTCCCGGCCGCGCCGGGCTCGCTGGATCCGACGTACATCCGAACGCTCATACGCGACGAGTTCGTGCCGATGGCCCGCGTCTGTTACGAGCAGCAGGTCGAGCGAGCGCGAGAAGCGCGCGGCCGCGTGGTGATGTCGTTCGAAGTGATGGGCGACGAACACGCGGGCGGGATCGTCGATGACGTGCAGATCGAAGCGCCCGATGGCGGCGGCTTCGACGAGTCGTTTCGCACGTGCATGCGCGAGACGATGCGCACCATGACGTTCCGCGCGCCCGACGGCGGCGGGCGAATCACGGTGCGGTACCCGTTCGTGTTGGAGAGCGGGCGGGACGAGTAGCGATGCGACCTCACCCCCGCTGCCGCTCGCCCCTCCCTCCGTCGCGACGTCGTACACGGCGGGACGCGGCGCGACGTCGAAAGAGGGGCTGGAATGCGCGAGCGTGGGAGTGAATCGAGGGGGGATGCGCGAGCGTGGGAGTGAATCGAGGGGATGCGCGAGCGTGGGAGTAAATCGAGGGGGGATGCGCGCGGACCACCACGCTCCTCTCGGTACCCGCGAGCCATCACGCCACCATCGTTCCAGCCCCTCTTTCGACGACGCCGGAGTTTCGTGCGAATCGCAGTGGCGTCGGAGGGAGAGGGGCGCGCGGCAGCGGGGGTGAGGTCACACCGGCGCGCGGCCGGTGATCTTCACGTTCGGGAACTGCGCTGCGATCTTCATCGCCGAGTCCATTGCCTTGCTGTCGAGGCCGAACGCCTTCTGGAATTTCGCGAGGAGTCCCAGTTCCTGCCAGTCCTTCGTACCGTCCGAGACCGCCACGATCATCATGTAGGTGACGGTCCAGAAGCGGTCCTGGGTGGTCTGGATGACCTTCGAGATGTCCGCGAGGACGGTGTCCGCGTCCTTGCCTTCGAGGCGATTGAACGACGCGACGACTTCGTCGTGCAGCGATTCCTCGCTCAGCGTGCGCATGTCGGCGATGTGCTTGAGCACCGCTTCGATGCCGTCGACTTCCGAGTCGTCGACCTTGCCATCTGCGAGGGTGAGCAGGCACATCGCGTCGATGAAGCGCGGAACGAGGCGCTTCGTCTTCTCCATGCGCTCTTCGATGGTGAGGACCGCCGACTTCGAGCGGATCGACTCGAACAGTTCCTTTGCCGATTCGTCCGGGAGTTCGAGCGCGCCCTGGAGCGCTTCGAGGTACGCGATCTCTTTCTCGGCGAGGTCGTTGTCCGAAACCGACATCTCGCACGCGAGGGAGTACGCGAGTTCGCGTTCGACGCGCGACGGAAGGCCCTTCGCGATCGCGGCGCATCGATTGCGACCACCACCCGCGTTCTCGATCGCGTCGGCGGCCTGATCGAGCAGGCGCTCCTTCGCATCGGCGCTCAACGCCACGAACACCTCGTGCGTGTCGAGCTTGCCGTGAAGCGCTTCGAGTTCCGAATCCGTCACCTCGCCATCGGCGTCGATCGCACCGACCATCGCTTCCACGAGGAACACGCGCGCGTCATCCGCGCTGAGACCGCTGCCGAACATCGTGCGGAGAAAACCCATTTCCAGCCCTCCAGGGCGGCGATCTTACACGAGGCACTCGCAGCGCAACCCGCGAACTTCGAGCCCGCGAGTCAGCGCCACGACGTGATCGCGGCCTGCACACCCCACTTCGCGCGCCCTACCGGGGTGTTCGCACCCCAGCGCGTCACGCGATCTCGCGGACTTCGCCGCGGCACTCCGCTCGCACTCGTCGAGGGCAGAAGAGGTCGCACCATGAAGATCCACAGCGCCGCTGTTTCGCACGTAGGCCGCCGCACCAACAACGAAGACGCCTTCTGCGCGGAGCCGTCACTCGGGCTCTACGTCGTCGCCGACGGCATGGGCGGTTACGAGGGCGGCGAGATCGCGAGCCGGGTGGTGGTCGACACGCTGCGCGGTTTCGTGCGGCGGAACACGCGCGACGACAACGTGACCTGGCCCTACGCGGCAGACCCTCGCTTGTCACCATGCGAGAACCTCGTGCGCGTCGCGATCAAGCTGGCGAACGATGAAGTCGCGTCACGCAAGATCGGTCAACTCGCGTCGATGGGATCGACCCTCGCGATGGTGCTGGTGCACGACGAGCGCGCGGTGATTGCCAATGTAGGCGACAGCCGTGTGTATCGGTTGCGCGACGGCACGCTCTCGCAGTGCTCGCGCGACCACTCGCTCTACGCAGAGATGGTCGCGATGAACTTCGCCGTCGGTGCGCGCGAAGACTTCCCCCACGCGAACGTCATCACGCGCGCGATGGGAATGAAGGGGAGCGCGGAGCCGGATGTGTCGATCATCGACGTGCGCCGCGGCGACACCTTTCTGATCTGCAGTGACGGCGTGAGCGAACCGGTCGACGATGCCTCGATCGCCATGTTCCTCGCTGCGACGAGCGTCGACGAGGCCGCGCACAATCTGGTCGATGAAGCGTTCCGCCGCGGTGGGAGGGACAACATCACCGCGGTGGTGCTGCGCGCGGCGTGAACTCGCGATCGATCACACCGTGATCGTGTTGCCGCAGATCACGCCACCGCCCTCGCCGATGAACTCCACGCGAAGCGTGCGCGCCGTCGGGTTCGCGTGAAAGCGTGTGTAGTTGAAGCGGTGCACGATGATCTCGTTCTGCCCGGCCGCGCTGCAGTCGATCGCGCCCGACTGATCGCCACTGCACGCCGGCCCCATGCACACCTCGCGGAGGTTGCGATACGGACCGACGGCTTCGACGCGCGACAACATCCCGGTGTGAATGTCGCCCGAGAGGAACACCACGCCGTCGATGTTGTTGTTCGTGATGTGCCCGAGGAGTTCTTCGCGGGCAGGGCGATACGCCTCCCAGAACTCACCGCGCATGCTCTCGTCGGCGAGCGGCACGCGACCGGTGATCGGTTTCGACGTGACCACCAGCTTGAACACCGCGTTCGATTGCGAGAGCGCGCGCTTCAGCCAGTCCATCTGCGCGCGACCGAGATACTGATCCATGCTCGGACGGCGCTCGCCGCGCGTGTCGAGGATGAACAACTCCACGACGCGACCCCACTTGAACCCGCGCCAGATGCGGTCGGCGTCCACGGTGCTCCGGCGGAAGGCGCGGAACTCGAAGAAGGCCTGCCGTGCCGCGGCGAGTTGTGGCTGGCGATTGTTGCGCTCGACGTTCTCGATGTTCCAGTCGTTGTAGACCTCGTGATCGTCCCACGTGCAGTACATCGTGGTGCTCGCGTGCACGTCGCTCAGTCCGCCGAAGCGCCAGTACTGCTGATAGACGTTGCGATAGT
Source organism: uncultured Myxococcales bacterium (assembly GCA_966212315.1). GTDB lineage: Bacteria > Myxococcota_A > Polyangia > Polyangiales > CBIHQZ01. The sequence goes on along the minus strand of CBIHQZ010000116.1, from coordinate 6,901 downwards.
CCGTGAGCGTTCGCGCGCCGTTCGCGCCGTAGAAATCGGCGTAGATGTGGTCGCCCGCGTGCACGAAGAAATCGAGATCGTCGTTGGCGGCCTGACCGAGCGCGGGAACGTTGTCGCCCATCATTCCGGCTTGCCGCCCGCTGTTGCACGACACGCCGCCAAAGGTGAGCGACGTGCAGTTGTCGCGCGGATCGAGGGCAGTGCGAAACGTCCCGATGCGACTGCGGCCGACGTTGGTGGTGCCGTTGCGCTCGAGGAATCCGTAGCGGTACTTCGCGCCCGGACGGAGATTCGGAACATCGACGTGCACGATGCCGAGCGGTCCCGCCGGCGTGACCGGAGCTTCGTAGGCGACGCGCGCGACGACGCCATCGGATCGCAGTTCCATCACGTACACGAAGAGCGAGCGCATACCGCCGTAGCGGGTCCACAGCACCGCGCGATCGGGGAGCGCGTCGCCGGCCATCACGCCCTGCGGAAAGCTCGCGGCGTTGAGCGGCACGTTGCCGATCGCGAGTTCGGGATGCGCCGCGGGGTCGGTGGCCGGGCCGCATTGAAACGGACCGGTGTCGGCCGGGACGTCGTCGAGTGCGTCGAGCGCGGCGTCGTCCATCGAGGCGTCGAAGGCATCCATGCCGCCCGCATCGAACGGAGGCATCGTGTCGACGGGCGCGCCGTCGATCGGCGCAACGCGATCGAGCGCGTCACTCGCTGCGCTGTCGGGCGCGTCGCCCGCGTCGGAACCAGTCCCGGTGGTCGTTCCGCATGCACCGGTGGCAACGGCGACACCCGTACCCGCGACCTTGAGGAATCGTCGACGCGTCCAGCTCATGAAATAGAAGTATCACGCGGATCCGCGCCGATGCGACGCGACGTTTCGCCACGTCAATCGGCGAGGCCGTGCTTGCGGAGCAGCGTTCGCAAATGCTTGCGATCGATCCCCGACTCGCGCGACGCGAGCGACAGGTTGCCATCGCACCGCGCCAGCAGTTCGCGGAGATAGCGCACTTCGAACGTGTCGATCACGAGTTGCTTCGCGTCTGCGAACGGGAGGTCGCCGCGCACCGTGAGAGCATCGTCCGCCGATCGCGGCGCGACATCGATTCGCAGGTTCGCGAAGTTGCGCGCACCGGGCGAGAGCGCGATCGCGCGATCGATCACGTTGCGCAACTCGCGCACGTTGCCCGGCCAACCGTGCCCGCGCAGTGCGTCCAGTCCGGCGCCCTCGATCGCGCCCGGTTCGAGCCCTCGACGTTTCAACAACTCCGTCACGACCGGCTCGATGTCCTCGCGGCGCGCACGCAACGGCGGGAGCGAGACGCGCACGACGGAGAGTCGGTAGAACAGGTCGGATCGAAACGCACCGTCCGCGACGCGCGCTTCGAGATCATCACGCGAGGCCGCGACGAGTCGCACATCGAGCGGCTTCTCGTCGTCACTGCCGACCGGTCGCACGGTGCGCGCTTCGATCGCGCGCAAGAGCCTCGCTTGTACGGTGAGCGGCACGGTGCCGAGTTCATCGAGAAACAGCGTGCCGCCGTTCGCCCGCGCAAACGCGCCCTGGCGTGGTCCCGATGCGCCGGTGAACGCGCCACGCACGTGACCGAACAACTCGCTCTCCATCAAGCTCTCGGGCAGCGCACCGCAATCGATCGCCACGAAGGGCCCGCGCCGTCGCGGACTCGCGTCGTGGATCGCACGCGCGGCGAGTTCTTTGCCGGTTCCGGTTTCGCCCTCGAGGAGCACGGTCGCGTCGGTCGCAGCTGCGAGTTCGAGCACCGCGAAGATCTCGCGCATCGCCAGGCTCTCGCCGACGAGATCTCCGAACCGGCGCGAACGACTCGGCGCAACGTCGAGCGGGCGCGGCTGCGGGCGAATGCGAATGAACGTGCGTCCCACCCGAAAGGTTGCCCCGGCGGACACGCGCACTTCGGCGACGAGCGAGCCTTCGTAACTGGTGCCGTTGCGACTCCCGAGATCACGCACGACGAAGCGGATGCCGTCGCGCTTCACGATCGCGTGGCGATGCGAGACGCGTTCGTCGGTGAGAACGAGACCGCATGACGCGTCGGTGCCGATCACTACTTCGTCGGCGTCGATCAATGCCGCGCGCCCGACATCGGGACCCTCGATCACGACGAGTTGTGTGCGGAGCGAGGGTGCGCCTGCGCCCGGCAACGCTTCGCTGTGAACAGTGGCGACTCGCGGGGGCAATGGCGTCGGGTCCGGTTGTCGATAGGCTAGCGTGCATGGATCTGCCGCGTCAGCTGGGACCGTATCGACTGGTGCGCCGACTGGGCGCCGGCGGGATGGCCGAAGTATTTCTCGCGCAATCGTACGGCGCGAGCGGGTTCGAGCGGCGTGTGGCGATCAAGACGCTGCTTCCGGCGCTGCGCGGCGATGCCACCTTCGAGCGCATCCTGATCGAAGAGGCCCGTGTCGCGTCTCGACTCGCGCACCGCAATCTCGTCGCGGTGCAGGATCTCGGCGTGGCACGCGGCGAATACTTCGTCGTGATGGAGTTCGTCGACGGGAGCGATCTCGCGACCCTGGCGAACGGACATGCGATCGACGTCGCACTCGCACTGCACTTCGCAGAGCAGATCGCCGCGGCACTCGACTGCGTCCACGATGCGCGCGACGAAGAGGGACGCCCGCTCGGGCTCGTACACCGCGACGTGAGTCCGTCGAACATTCTCGTCTCACGCAGCGGCGACGTGAAGCTCGGCGACTTCGGCGTCGCGAAGGCCACGCTCCTGGCGGACATTACGCAGAGCGGAGTCCGCAAGGGGAAGTACGCCTACATGTCCCCCGAGCAAGTGACGGGTGGCGCGATCGAAGCGGCGAGTGATCAGTTCGGTCTCGGCGTCACGCTGTGCGAGTTGATCACCGGCTCGCGTCCCTTCGACGGCCAGGGACCGCTCGACACGATGGAGCGGATTCGCGCAGCGGAACGCCCCGATGTCGCGGCGGTGCCCGACGACGTGCGAGCGATCGTGATGCGACTGCTCGCGAAAGATCCGAGCGCGCGTTTCGAGTCGGCCGCCGCGGTGTGCAATGCGATAGCCGAGGTGCGGAGGAAGCGCCCGCTGTTGGATGCGCGTGCGGTGGGGCAGTTTCTGGCAGCATCGATGAACGCGTCCTCTCGATGAGACGCGCACCCGGGAGTGAATCCATGGCGTCTCGACCCTCCGAAGGCTACCGATCGGTCGCTCACACACTCGCGGTCGTACGCGCACTCGCGCTTGCGGCGACGGCCGCAGCGAGCACCGCGGCCTGCGGAACGAGTTCGGGTCCGCCCGGTGGCGGCGAGGCGTGCCTCTGCAACGGCGCCGATGCGAGCACACACGCGGGCGCATGCACGGCGGCCGAGAATGATGCCGGTTGTGCGACGGCCATCGGTGCGGGCCCGTTGCCGCCGCCGGAACTCGGGTGAGTCGGCGCGCCCGCGCTCCTACTCGAGTGCCTTCATCCCCATCAGCACGTCGAGTGTCCACGCGGCGCGGGGGATCCCGGCCAACTCGGCGACCGCGAGCACGATCTCCTCGCGCGTCGCATCGGGCGGCACCGAGAGCACGGCCCATCCAGCACCGGGACCGCTCCCCCAGTCGCGCCCGCGCTCGATCTTCAGATCGAAGCGCCCTTCGTGGACTGCCACCGTAAGGCCGCGCGGACGAAGAAATCGCAGCGCGCGCATCGCATACCCGACGCGATCGAACGGAGGCCCTTGTCGCGCGATGTTTCGCGCGTCTTCGTAGACGTAGCCCTCTTGCTCGACGTGGTGATCGCGCGGTCGCACGCGCGCAGTGTGAAACGAAACGCCGCGACTGGCGACTGCCGCCTCGGCCCTATGCGCGCGAAGGTCGGGCCAGCACGAGCGCGAACGCGCCGTCGTCGGTGACGTCCCACTCGGCTACGTCGAAGCCCGCATCACGCAGCATCGACCGCGCCGATTCGCGCGTGAACTTGCGACTGATCTCCGTGTGGATCGTGTCGCCGGCGTCGAACGGCACTGCCATCTCGAGCGCGCGAATGTGGGCGGTATGCGCGGCGCGCGCGCGAAGGTGCATCTCGACCTGCGCGGACGCGGCATTGAAGAACGCGACGTGCTCGAAGCGCGCGGGATCGAAGTCGGCATCGAGTTCGCGATCGATCACGGTGAGGACGTTCAGATTGAACGCGGCGGTGATTCCCTGCGCGTCGTTGTACGCACGTTCGAGCGTCGCGATGTCCTTCACGAGGTCGAACCCGATGAGCAACGCATCGTCATCGTGCATCTGCCGCCGCACGTCCGCGAGCAGGCCTTCTGCCTGGCCGGGCGCGTAGTTGCCGATGGAACTGCCGAGAAATGACACGAGACGGCGACCGGTGCGTTCGGCATCCGCGAGGTGCGAACGATAGTCGCCCACCACGCCGAGCACACGCAGCGTCGGGTAGTCCGCGAGAAGCGACTTCGCGCTCGAGACGAGCATCGATTCGGTGACATCGATCGGCACGTAGAGCGGCCGGTCCGAATGCTCGACGAGTGCTTCGAGCAGCAAGCGCGTCTTGCGCGCAGCGCCGCTTCCGAGTTCGACCATCTCTCGCGCGCCGACCGTCTCGACGTAGTGCTTCGCGCGCGCGACGAGCAGGGAGGTCTCGCTGCGCGTCAGGTAGTACTCGGGCGTTTCGCAGATGCGATCGAAGAGCGCCGCGCCCTTCGCGTCGTAGAAGTGCTTCGGCGGAATCGCGTACGGCTTCCGCGCGAAGCCCGCGCGCACGTCACGGATCAGCTCGCGCCGGACATCGATCGACGGCCCCCGCACGATGACGAGTCGGTCGCGTTGGAGAGTGGCAGCATCGTGCGAGTCGTCGGGCGGCGGCATGCGGTGCGTACGCTACATCGCCCGGAGCGGATACGGCATGACATGGAGGGGCGCGTCGAATCGCGGAGTACCACCCGCAACGCGGCACTCAGCCTCGCATCCAACGCTCCAATTGCGCCCGCGCCGAACGAACGTGTTCCTCGCGTTGCGGTGCTGCGAGTTTCGGCCCGACCACGCTGAGAAACTCGGTGCCTCGCAGCGCGTGGACCAGACGATAGAGCCGCAATCGATCCGCATGAGGCGCATAGGCGGGGTGATGTTTCGCATACCCGCGATAGAACGCTGCCCGTCTCGCCCCGAGTTGCTCCGCGCTCACGCTGTGCGCCATCGCCGGCTCGAAGAGGGGTTCGACGTACGCGAGTTCGTATTCGGGGTCGCCGCCGGACGCGAATTCGAAGTCGAGGAACGCGATGATCTTCGCGCGATGGGCCTGCACGTTCATCGGCTGCGCATCGCCATGGAGCAACGACGGAACGCTCAGCGCGTCGACGTTCGGTGACAGCTGCGCGATGACGCTCTCGGCTTGGGGCACGAGGTCTTGCAGAGCCGCCACCCGCGCTTCTTCGAGTGCCGCGTGGGCGATCGCATCGAATGCCGTGCGCCAGGTGGGAAACGAACCGCGGCCCGATCCGTCGATCAACCCGAAGCCGTCGGTGCGCACCGCGTGCAGTGCGCCCAGCCCCGCGCCGAACTGTTCGTAGAGCGCGTGCACATCCGCATCGAAGAGCGTGCGTGACGCTTGAAACATGGTCGTCCCGGGCAGTTCCGCCATCGAGACGATGTCGACTTCGCGCGCGAGCGGGATCTCGGTGACGGCGACTTCGGCGACCAGGGGCACGTCGGGGTGCTTGCGCAATTGCGATCGCACCCACGATTCGCGCGCCAGGCGACCGGTGTTCTTCGGCGTGAGACGCACGATGCGAACCGCGCCTTCTTCGGTCTCGACGCGGTAGACCCGCGAGCGGATCCCCTGCCCGATCGGCGTGATCGCGTGCACTCGGTCGTGCACGATCGCCGCGGCATCCGAAGCGTCGAGCGAAGGGAGTTTGACGGGTTGCGGTTGCATGAGAAGCGAAACGGCGTCGCTGAGTGTGACGCCGTTTCGAAGCGCGGGCGAACGTTTCGCCCGCGGCGGGATCACATCGACAAACCGCCGTCGACGTCGATGGTGCGGCCGTTGAAGTAATCGCACTCGAGTACGAACTTCACGCCGAGCCAGATGTCTTCCGGCATGCCGATGCGCGCCACCGGGATCATCGCCACCAGCGTATCGCGCGCCTTCTGGTTCATCCCCTGCGTCATCGGCGTCTCGATCATGCCGGGAGCGATTGCGCCGACGCGAATGCCGTACTGCGCGAACTCGAGCGACCAGGTCTTGGTGTTCGCCGCCAGCGCTGCCTTCGCCGCCGAGTAGTTCGACTGGCCGCGGTTACCGTGACGCGCGATCGACGACATGTTCACGATGACGCCCGGCTTCGAACCGGTCTCCGCCATCTTCGCGACCACGTCGCGCACCATGAACGTCGCGCCCGTGAGGTTCACGGCGATGACCGCGTCCCACTGCTCTTTCGAGAGCTTCTTGATCGCGCCGGTCTCCTTGTCCTTCTTCACGAGTAGGCCGTCGCGGAGGATGCCGGCGTTGTTGATCAGGCCGTTGAGCCCGCCCATCGCGCTGTGCGCCCATTCGACGTACGCGCCGACTTCGCCTTCGTCCGCGACGTTGAGCTTGCGAGTGTGGACTTTGCCCTTCAGCGACTTCGCCTCCTCCGCGAGCGAGGTGAGTCCTTCTTCGTTCACGTCGCCGGCCGCCACTTGCGCGCCCGCTTCCGCGAGACGCAGCGAGAAGTAACGTCCCATGCCCTGCGCGCCGCCCGTCACGATGATCTTGAGGTCTTCGAGTCGCATCCGTTCCTCCGTTGAGCGGCGACTCCTACTCCCTCCGCGCAGGGCGGGCAATGGCTGCGAGTGGGACCTCATCCCGGCTGCCGCCTGAGCATTGGTCACGAATGTGTCTCGCGCCGCGGTGGGACCCGGCG
>CBIHQZ010000115.1:0-10847 GCA_966212315.1 uncultured Myxococcales bacterium | reverse complement strand
CACGAAGGTGAGGTTTCGGAGGTGTTGCCGTGGCTTCATTCAGCCGCCGGGCCCAGAGCGTTCGAATCAGCAATCGCTACATGCCCATCATCTCGAGGAACGGACCCGCGCCGAGCAACGTGGTCCCGCCGTCGACGAGGAGCGTCGTGCCGGTGACGTACGACGCTGCGGGCGAGACGAGATAGATCACTGCATCGGCGATCTCGTCGACGGTGCCGTAGCGCTGGAGCGGAACGCGCTTCTTCAACATGTCGGGCACATCGCCCGGTGCGAGTCGCTTCATCCCCTCGGTCCCTTCGATCGGTCCCGGCGCGACCGCGTTGACTCGCACGCCGCTGCGTCCCCATTCGAGCGCGAGATCGCGGGTGAGTTTTTCGATTCCGGCTTTCGCCGCGCCCGCGTGGCACTGCAACGGCGTGGGCACTTCGGCCTGCGTCGCGGTCACGCTCACGATCGAGCCGTGCGAACTCGCGAGGTGCTGATACGCCGCGCGCGAAGTGTTGAACGTGCCGCACAGATCGATGTCGATCACGCTGCGGAATCCGTTGGCGCTGAGCGATGCAGCGGGCGCGAGAAAGTTGCCGGCGGCGCTGTTGATCACGATGTCGAGCCGACCGAACTTCTCGACTGCGCCGTTCACCGCGGCTTCGACGGCGGGGTACTGGCGAACGTCTGCCGCGAAGCAGATGGCTTCACCGCCGTGCGCGCGAATATCCGTCGCGACGGTTTCGAGTTTCTCGATCGTGCGACCCATCAACGCGACCTTGGCGCCGAATGCGGCGAGTCGCTTGGCGATGCCCGCGCCGATGCCGCTGCCGCCGCCGGTGACGAACGCGACCTGACCCTGGAGAATGTCGGGGACGAAAATGCTCTTCATGGTGGTGTCGCGAGCATGCCCGAATCGGTGCGAAGTGGGGGCGTGAGTGAGTGGGTGGAGCGGGGGTAGTGGGCGTGAAGTTCGAGCACGGCGACGATCACGATCACGAGCACGAGCACGAGCGGAACGGAGGGTGAAGCGCGCGGGGTCAGCGAGAGCGGCGGCGGGGGGGCCAGGGATCGGCTTCGGACGCGAGGACGTCGAGAGGAAAGACCGCGCCGCCATTGGCCACGTGTTCGAAGATCTCGCGCACCTCATCGCCTCGCAGTGGATAGCGATCGAGCTTGTCGAGCGTGACCCACATCGCGCCTTGCGAATGCTCGTCGGGAACCGTCTTCAGGGGCGTGTCGTCGGCGGGGCGGGCGAGAAAGATGGCGCGTACGCGCGCGGTGCCGTCGGTGCCGGGCGAATGCTCCACGCGCAACACACCCTCGATGACGATCGGGATGCCGGCCTCTTCACGCGTCTCGCGCACGGCCGCGGTGACGAGCGACTCGCCGGGCTCGGCGCGGCCGGCGGGGATGAACCACCGATGTTGATGTCGTGTCTCCTGCACCATCAGAAAGCGGTGCCCGAGACGAACGACCACCAACGCGATGTACCAACTCGGAATGGGCTCGCGGCTCATCGCACCAGCGTCGCTCAGGGACCGGCGCGCGTCACCAGGGTGTAAGCGCCTTCGCGAAGGCCGGTGCCGTAGGTCGTGGCGCGAATGATGTACGCGCCGCCGTCCGCGACCGTCGTGTCGATGAGCGAGTCGAGATTGCCGCCGCCGTCGTCGTCGCGCGCGATCTCGCGGCCGTCGTGGAGCAGATGCAGATACATGTCCATGTGCGAGCCGGGCTGCCCGGTGATCTCGCCGCCGTGCAACTCGATGTGAAGATGCGCGCCGGGTGGGACGACGAGAAAGTAGTCGTCGCCCACGCTGCCGTCCGCGAGGGGCGTGTCGCTCTGCTGCAGTCGGCCGGTGATGGTCTGACCGAGGGCGATCGGCTGCGGATTCGAGGCGGCACCGGCGCGGACGTCGTCGCCACCGAGGTCGCTGTTCGCGGTCGATCGAACGGGCACAGAGCCCGGGGACGGATACGTGATGGGCGTCGCGGGATCGAAGCTGACTTCGCTGCGCGACATCGCGCCCGAACTGGCGCCTTCGCGCGCGGTGACCGGGCCGGTTGCGAGCGTGCTCGACGTCGAGGGGCCGCACGCGATGAAGGCGACGGTGACGATCGATGCGAGCGCGGCACGTGAAGCGAGGGTGCGGATCATGGGCATGCGTGAGACCCGTGCGACGGCGTGAGATTGGATCGCGCGGGGTGTCGAGTGTGAACGAGCGCGAGCGGCGCGGAAAGGGTGACGGACGGTGGCGGAAGTGGCGGATCCGCCAGGCAAGTGGCGGCCGATCCGCCAGTGCGCGTTGGCAAGTGATGGGAATTCTTCGGGGGGATGTGGCGGCACACGAACGGCAACACCGGTCGGCGAGCCGGCGGCGACAGACCGCGCGGCGCCACGACTCGCGAACACGAAACAGAGCCGCGCATGCTCGCCACTGCACACTCCAGCACTCTCGTCGGACTCGAGGCCTATCCCGTACACGTCGAAGTCGACATCGCGCGGGGCATGCCGGCGTTCGATCTGGTCGGACTTCCCGAGGCATCGGTGAAGGAATCGCGAGTGCGGGTACGGAGCGCGCTCGACCAGATGGGGTTTCCGTTTCCGACCAAACGGGTCACCGTGAATCTCGCGCCGGCCGACGTGCGGAAATACGGAGCAGGGTTCGATCTCGCCATTGCGATCGCAACGCTGGCGGCCTCGAACGAGTGCCCGACCGACAAGCTGGAAGCGTGGATGCTGATCGGCGAGCTTTCGCTGACTGGCGCACTGCGATCGGTTCGTGGCGTGCTCACGCAAGTGCTCTGTGCGAAGCGGCGTGGTTTCCAAGGAGTGATCGTGCCGATCGCGAACGCCGCCGAAGCCGCGGTGGTCGATGGCATCGACGTGCGCGGCGCGGAATCGCTACGCGCAGTGGTGGAGTTTCTCTCGGACCGGGGCGATCTCGAACACGGACGCGCGAGACCCGGAAACGGGCCGTCCGAGACGGCGTTGGACCTCTCGGATGTGCGCGGACAAGCGGCGGCGAAGCGTGCGCTCGAGATCGCAGCGGCGGGCGGGCACAACGTTCTGTTCGTCGGACCTCCGGGCGGAGGGAAGACGATGCTCGCGCGCACGATGCCGGGGCTGTTGCCGCCGATGACCTTCGACGAAGCGATCGAGACGACTGCCATTCATTCGGTCGCGGGGCTGCTGCGCCCCGGTGTGTCGGTGCTCGACGAGCGACCGTTCCGCGCGCCACATCACACGGCTTCGACGGTGGGCCTGGTCGGTGGAGGCGAGCCGCCGCGTCCCGGCGAGATCGCGCTCGCGCATCATGGCGTGCTGTTTCTCGACGAGTTGCCCGAGTACCCGCGCGACGCATTGGAAGCACTGCGCGAGCCGTTGGAAGAAGGCGCGGTGACGATCGTGCGGGCGCGATCGCGAACGTCATTTCCCGCGCGCTTCATGCTGCTCGCGGCGATGAATCCGTGTCCGTGCGGCTTTCACGGCGATCCATCCGATCGGTGCACGTGCTCGGACGATCGGGTGAAACGCTACCGCGCGCGCATCTCGGGTCCCCTACTCGATCGCATCGACTTGTACGTGCCACTGCCTCCCGTGCGGATCGCGCAGCTGGGCGAACCGGCCGACGGGCCGAAGAGCGCGGAGGTGCGCGCGCGAGTGGTCGCGTGTCGCGATCGACAACTGGCGCGCGAGGGAAACGGGCGTGAGTGCAATGCGCGCGTGTCACCGCGTGCGCTGCGAGACATCGCGCCGCTCGATGGCGATGCGCGGACACTGCTGTCGACCGCGTCCGAAAGGCTCGGGCTCTCGGCGCGCGCGGCAACGCGCGTGCTGCGCGTGGCGCGAACGATCGCGGACCTCGAGGGTGAAGAACGGCTGGTGAGCGCGCACGTCGCGGAGGCACTGGGGTATCGCGTGACGGGGGGGCGGTGACGTGCGAACCCCCCACTCAGTCGAGTGGTCTCGACAGCTCGCCCCCCGGATCGGGGGCGAGCCGCACTGGTTGGTGAATTTCTCTGTGACACCTCGACTGGAGGGCCTTTTCGAGATGCGAACATGAGCGTGTTCTCCGCCTCCAGCAGAGCATCGACACGGCTCGGATTCGAAGCCTCTGCGTAGAACCATTCGGCGACGCACTGCGCGCATCGCAAGCGCAGTGGGTCCTGGCCCCCGATCCGGGGGGCGAAGTGTCGCAGGCGACGGAGTGGGGGGGCCGACATGCCGGCGAGCTGAATCAGCGTGCCGACTCAGTCTCGATTGCGCATGTCCACGACCGACGGTGACGCAGCAGCGCGCCTGCTGTCATCCGCCCACCGAATCCGCGCCGCCTGCTTCATCGCCCACTGCTCGACGGTGCGATTCAAGACCCACGCGCAGAAGATCGTGAACGCGATCTCCGCGAAGAACACGATCGTCGCGCCGAGCGGTGTCGAGGAGTCGACGACGACCCACGAGACCGCGCGCAGCTGGCTCCCTGCGAGATTGTGCAGGAGATAGATCCCGTACGAGGTCGCACCGAGGAATTGCAGCCAGCGCGCGCTCATCCAGCGACCGAGGGCGTTGCGACGACCTGCGACGAAAAAGAGCAGCGGAACGAGTCCGCCGACGATGAACTCGAGTCGCGTGATGCGGAGCCCGAGCGCGAGGATGATGCCGGCCATGCCGACCCCCATCCATCGCGGAGCGCGCTCGTCGAGCGACCAGCGGGTCACGGCTCCGGTGGCGAAGAGATACCAATGCTGCGTGAACCAGGCGTGCGGATAGCGCCAGGTGTATGCGCAGTAGAGCGAGAGCATCCCGGTCGCGGCCACGAGCCACGAGCGCGCCGACGGCATGCGGCGGGTGAGCACGAGGAGCAGCACGAAGAAGCAATAGAAGTGAACCTCGATCGCGAGCGACCAGAACACCGCGTTGATGGTCGGGATGTGCATCAGGTCGTACACGTAGAGGACATGCGCGAGCACCGCGCCGGGCGAGGCCATTTCGTAGGGCCATTGCGGATGCGCCACGTGCCAGGCGAAGCGGACGCCGAGGAGCAACGCGATGGTGACCCAGTAGGGCGGATCGAGACGGACCTGGCGCCGCACCACGAATCGCAGCGCACGCCGGGCGGTCATCTCGTGGCGTCCGATGCTGTGGGTGATGACGAAGCCGCTGAGCACGAAGAAGATCGGAACGCCGATCCAGCCCGCGCGAAGCATCGTCACCACGCGATGCGAGAACACGCGCGCGAGTGGTGCTGCAAAGTCGGCCGGGACGAAGTGGTAGGCCATCACCGCGACCGCCGCGAGGCCGCGGAGTGCGTCGACGAGGGCGAATCGATGGGAGGTCGTGGCGGCGGCGGGCGTCGTGGTCGCTGCGGCGCGGTCGGGCAACGCCGATGACTCGGACGCCGGGAGCGTTGCGACGGGAGGACCCTGGTTGATCGAGAGCGGGCTGGTCACGGGATGATCGATGCGCCGGCAGCGCGCGAAGGGCGGATCCTATCGAACGAGCGGGAAGAGGACATTGGGATGTTGCTGGCTCGGCCGTGGGGATACTCGCGCTTACGCCCGCGCGTCACGACGCGCCACCACACACCCATTGCCGAGGCGCCCATTGCGGGGGCACCAATGCGTCGCGACGCGCCGCCACAACCGATCGGGTAGTATCCGCGCGCTCGAACGGAGGACCGCACAGACATGGCAGAGGTCAGCAGCGACGTCATCGAACAGGAGATGCAGACGGTCATCTTCTATCTCACGGCGTTCGCGTACATCGACGGTCACTTCGACGATCGCGAGCGGGAGTACATCCGCGAGTTCATCAATCGACTGGTGGCCTACCGCGCGCGGCTTGCCATCAAAGGCCCCGACGTCGCGTATCGCGACGAGCAGACCGCGAAGTGGACGGCGCACTTCCAGAACGTGTTCGACGACACCGATCGAGTGGTGCGCGAGTACTTCACGGAGTCCGTGGCCGAGGGCGAGGACACGCGCGAGTTCGTGGTCGCGAAGCTCAAGCTCCGTTGCTACGAGCTGTTCAAACAGTTCAGCCCGGAGAACCAGTCGAAGCTACTGCTGCTCGCCGACGAACTCGCCAACGCCGACGGTGAAGTGCATCCGAGCGAGGCGGCCTTCCGCGATGCGATGCGCGATCTTCTCGCGAGCACCGCGAACATCGCCAACGTCGAGGCGAAGGCCGACGCGAGCCGCATCGTGATCGAACCGCCACGTACGCTCACCCCGCGCGTCGACAACTACGACTTCTTCCGCGCGTTCGAGTTCGACTACCTCAAGGATCAACCGACGCAATTCGAAGAGCAGATCCGTCAGGATCTCACCCTGGTCGAGAAGACCATGGCGAAGTTCGACGAGCAGCGCGCGAAGGGGCGCGGAATGCTCGCCGGCAAACAGACCGTCGCCGATCTGAAGGGGACAGAGCCCTTTCTCGACGACTACGTCCACGTGCTGCAGCCGAAGCCGGGGCGCGACTACGAGCTGCTCGTACTCGGCGATTTGCACGGTTGTTATTCGTGCCTCAAGGCCGCGCTCATGCAGTCGGACTTCTTCGCCAAGGTCGACGCGCACCACCTCGATCCGAGCCAGCCTGCCATGAAGCTGGTGCTGCTCGGCGACTACATCGACCGCGGGCGATACAGCTACGAAGGGATCCTGCGCACGGTGATGCAGCTGTATCTCACCGTGCCCGACCACGTGTATCTGCTGCGCGGCAATCACGAGTACTACGTCGAGTTCAACGGGCGCGTGTACGGCGGCGTAAAGCCGGCCGAGGCGATCCAGAACCTGCAGGACGTCGCGAGCCAGGACGTGTTCCAGCAGTTCAAGACGTTCTTCGAGTCGATCCCGAACATGCTGTTGTTCGATCGCATCTTCTTCGTGCACGCCGGCATCCCGCGCGAAGAAACGCTGGCGCGTAAGTGGCAGGACCTCTCGTCGCTCAACGATCCCGAGATCCGCTTCCAGATGATGTGGAGTGATCCGAGCGAAGCCGATGTGATTCCGGCGGAGTTGCAGAAAGCGAACGCGCGCTTTCCGTTCGGCCGGCAGCAGTTCCGCAGCTTCATGGAGCGCGTCGGCTGCAAGCTGATGGTGCGCGGACACGAGCGCGTGATCGAGGGGCTGCGCGCCAACTACACCGATCCCGAGGCCGCGCTCTTCACGCTGTTTTCGTCGGGCGGCAAGGTGAACCGCGACCTGCCCGAGAAGAGCAACTACCGCGAGGTGACGCCGATGGGTCTCACGATCCGGCATCGCGATGGCGTGAGCACGTTCACCCCGTTCTTCCTGGACTGGGAGCGTTACAACAAGCCCGAGAACAATCGCTTCATGGGCGAGCCTGTCGTCGTTCCCTGACTCGCGCGCGCCTCAGCCCGGCAGCCGCACCAGTTCCCGCACTCTCCCCTGCACACCACCGCCGCGCGGCATCCGTTCGTCGCGCCGCATCACCCGCATCGGCAAGCCGCCCTTCGGCGCCATCGTGATCGCAACGCGCGGATCGACTCGCACCGCATCGGAGACCACCACGCGGAATCGCTGGAGCAACGTCGCCAGAACGATCTTGATCTCCATCGTCGCGAATGCAGCACCGATGCACATACGCGGACCGGCGCTGAACGGGTTGTATTCGTAGACACTCGGCTTCGCGGTCTCCCATCGCCGCGGATGAAAACGCTCCGGATCCGGGAACACCGTTGCGTCGTGATGCATGTGGAAGATGCTGAGGAAGATCTCGCTCCCCGCGGGAAAACGATGCCCCGCCATCTCGTGATCCTCCGCGACGACGCGCGGATGGAGCGGCACCGGCGGAAGCACCCGCATCGATTCCTTCACCACGCCGTCGAGCAGCGGCATCTTCGCGAGGTCGGCCACACTCGGCGGCGCACCGCGCAGCGTCGCGTCGATCTCGTCCTCGAGGTCGCCGAGCACGTCGGGGTGTTGCGACAGAAGAAGCAGCGTCCACGCGAGTGCGTTGGTGCTGGTCTCGTGTCCTGCCGCGAAGATCACGCCCGTGTGCCCGATGAGTTCGTCCTCGTCGAGCGCGCTGCCGTCTTCGTCACGCGCATCGAGAAGCATCTGCAGCATGTCGCCGCCATCGCGGGCGCGGCGTTCGCGACGGCTTCGCAGGATGGCAGCGGTCTCCTGATCGATCGCATCGGTGAGTTGCAGAAAGCGGCGATACGGCAGCCCCGGAAGATCAGAGCGAACGATCAACGTGAGGGGCGAGAAGAGTTGCAGCAGCCATCGCTGCATCATCGTCGCGAGGCGCAGACCGCGCTCGCCTTCGTCGGCGCCGAAGAGCGTGGTGGTCGCGATGCGGAGGGTTACCTCGGTCATGTCCGCATGGACGTCGCGCGTCTCGCCGGGGCGATAGCGCGCGAGGAGCGCGTCGGTGAGCGTCACCATGTCGTCGCGGTACGCATCGATGCGCGTCTTGTGGAACGCGGGCATGAGCAACCGGCGATGACGCCGATGCTCGTTGCCGTTCACGTGGAACAGCCCCGTCATCGTGCGCGTGAGCGGGCGCTCGCGCTCGGTCACCGCGCGGCCGGTGGGGTAGAGCCGGCCTGGCAGCGCAATCATGTGATAGCGCTCGTGCTGGGTGAGCACCTCGCGGTTCAACTCCGCGCCCGTGATGAAGACGACACCCTTGCCGTTCGCCGTTGCGAGCGCGCCCGTTCCCCATCCGGGGCCGGGGTTCACGATGCTCACCGGTGCGCGCACGAGCGAGGTCACGTTGCCGTATCGCGCGAAGCCTCGCCCCGCGACCGCGATCGGATCACGGACGTACTCGAGCAGGTTGCCGAGCGGTCCGACACCCCACATCGGTGAAGGCCCTGGCGCGGTGGGAATCGGGGTCGAGGGATTCATGCGGCGGTGATGGTACGGCGTGCGGGCGATCGGGGCGAAGCGGACCTCACCCCCGGCTGCCGCCGCGCGCCCTCTCCCCCCGACGCAACGGCGTTTCGCGCGAGCGCAGGCGTCGTCGAGAGAGGGGCTGGATCCTTGGCGACGTGGGTGGGTGGGATCGAAAGGGAGGCTTGCGCCTGCGTTCGTGCGTCACCGGCGTAGGAGGGAGTCCACATCAAGCGCGCGGCAGCGGGGGTGAGGTATGACTCGGGACCGCGTATCCTCCTCGTCCATGCTCGTCCCTTGCCCCGCCTGCGACCGCCACGTTCGCGCCACCGAACCTGCGTGCCCCTTCTGCAACGAGGCGCTTTCGGTACGCGCGGTGCCGACTGCGAACGACGCGCGCAATCCGCTGCGACGTGTTCCGCGCGCGGCGATGCTCACGCTCGGCGCGACCATCGCGCTCACCGGATGTGGCGCGACGGTCGGTCCCGATGGCGGCACGGATGTGGTCGACGAAGAGGTGCGATACCTCCCGCTCTACGGCGCTGCGCCCTTCGACGCGGCGACGTCGGACACTGCGAACGCGGACACCGCGACCACCGACGCGCAGCCGATGATCGACGCGACCGACGACACCGCCGATGCCGTCGACGAAGAGGCCGGGATCTTTCCGCTCTACGGCGCGCCGCCTCTTCCCGACGTCGTCGATCCATGAAGCCGCTCGGGCCGCGTCCGCGCTCGCTCCCGATCGCACCGACCGCGGATCCGCCGCGCCGCAATCTTCCGCTCGCCGAAAATGCCCGCCCCGTCGATCGCCGCACGCAGGCGATCTACGCGGTGTGGGAAGTCACGCTGCGCTGCGACCTCGCGTGTCGTCACTGCGGATCGCGCGCCGGGCGCGAACGTCCTGACGAGTTGAACACGCACGAAGCGCTCGATCTCGTCGCGCAGATGGCGGATCTCGGCGTGAAGGAAGTCACCGTCATCGGCGGCGAGGCGTACCTGCGCGAGGACTGGCTCGAGATCGTCCGTGCGATTCGCGCGCACGGCATGATGGCGACGATGACCACCGGCGGACGCGGGCTCACCCGCGAGCACGCGCGCGCCGCGGCGGATGCGGGGCTGCAGAGCACGTCGGTGTCGATCGACGGATTGCGCGACACGCACGACACACTCCGCGGTGTGCACGGGAGCTGGGACGCGGCATTCGCAGCGATCGCGAGTTTGCGCGAAGCGGGCGTCGCGGTGTCCGTGAACACCCAGTTCGGGCGGCAGAACCTACGCGAGGGCGAAGCGCTCTTCGAACATCTCGCAGCGACCGGCATCCATGCATGGCAGGTACAACTGACTGTCGCGATGGGGCGCGCGGCCGACGAACCCGCGATCCTGCTCGAGCCGTATCAACTGCTCGAACTGATGCCGATGCTCGCGCGTCTGAAGCCACGCGCCGACGCGGCGAAGGTCCGCATCTGGCCCGGCAACAACGTGGGGTACTTCGGTCCGTACGAAGCGCTGCTTCGCGGTACGTTTCCTCGCGGGCACATGGCTTCGTGCGGGGCGGGGCGATCGACGCTCGGCATCGAAGCGAACGGCGACATCAAGGGGTGCCCTTCGCTCCCGACCGCGGACTACGTCGGTGGAAACATTCGCGACCATTCGCTGCGCGACATCTGGGAGCGCGCCGCGCCGCTGCGATTCACGCGCGATCGAACCGTCGGCGATCTGTGGGGCGAGTGTCGCGATTGCTACTACGCGGAGACCTGCAAGGCGGGGTGCTCGTGGACGAGTCACGTGCTCTTCGGCAAGCGCGGGAACAACCCGTACTGCCACCATCGCGCGCTCGAGATGCTGCGTCGCGGAAAGCGCGAGCGGATCGTGCAGACGCGGGCGGCGGAGGGGAAGCCCTTCGATCACGGTCGATTCGAGATCGTGGTGGAGGACTGGCCCGCCGACGAGATCGAGCAACGCCGGCCCCGTGCCGCGATAGGGCACGAACTGCAGGT
>CBIHQZ010000114.1:0-10849 GCA_966212315.1 uncultured Myxococcales bacterium | reverse complement strand
CGATCAGGTGCCAGCTGGTGAATTCGTTCTCTGCCGGCATCGGCGAACGCGCCGCGCCACGCATCGGCTCGAGCAACGCCACCATCAGATCGCGCTGACCGGCGAGGAGCATTCCGTACTGCAACATCGCGATCGAGAACGCGCAGCGCCCGGTGGGATCGGGCGGATGTTCGAGCGTGAGAACCGTCTGCAGAACTTCCATCACGCCGCTGTCCGCATCGCCTTGGTTCACGGCCGAGAGAACGAGCAAAGATGCGCACAGAAACCAGTGAGGCCCGGCCCGCTCGGACAAGCGCAGTCCCTCGAGCGCGGCCGCGTGTGCGCCGTCGGGATCCGATTTCCACGTGAGCACGTCGGCGATCGTGGTCTGCAGTCTGCCGAGCGCGGTGCCCTTCGCGCCGTACTCGATGCCGCGACGCGCGAGATCGAGTGCTTCGTCGAGTTGATACGCAGTGAAGGCCACGTCGGCGGCGGCGAGAATCCACGGGAGCGCCCGCTCGGGATCGCGCCCGCGTTCGAAGTGAGCTGCGAGAATGCGCGGTTGGTGCTCTCCCGCCTCGAGCAGCCATTCGCCGGCGAGTCGATGCGCGGCCTCACGATCGGCATCGGTGAGCGTCGCGTACGCCGCATCGCGCAAGAGCGAGTGTCGGAATCCGTACTCGCGTTCCGTGGGGAAACGGCTGTCGCGAACGAGTTCGAGCACTTCTTGCTGCGCGAGTTGATCGAGCAGTTCGCGCACGGGGGCTTCGTCCGCGTAACCGAGCAACTGCTGCACCCCGCCCGCCCAGAAGCGCTCACCGAACACGCTCGCGGCGCGAAGGGCGCGGCGCGGCTCGGGACCGATCGCGTCGAGGCGCGATTGCAACAGCGCGAAGACGGTGTCGGGAAGATCGTCGTCGCCCCACTCGACCGTGCGACGGATGAGTTCTTCGAGATGGAATGCATTGCCGTCGGCACGGGCCACGATGCGAGCGACTCGCGATGTGCTGAGATCGTCGCCGAGCATCGACCGCACCAGGCGTTCGGCCGCTCGGCGTGTGAGCCCACCGAGCGGTGCATCGAGAGTATTCGCCGAGAGTCGTCCGCCCGGAATCCACGCGCGCACCTCGGGACGCGCGAACGCGGCGAGCATTACGGCGCGCTTGCTGTGTCGCTCGAGTGCGGCGACGAGGTGTTCGACGGTCGCGGCATCGCCCCAGTGCAAATCCTCGAGCACGATGAGGGTGGGACCGCGCGCGATGATCGCGTCGAGCCACGTGGCGATCGCGCGGCCGATCTTGTCGCGATGGAGTTCCGGATCGAAGCTGGCGGGCTCGGCGTTGGCGATGCTGGCGAGTTCGCAGAATGCGCTGAACATCGATCCGTCGCCGGCGTCGATGCCGAGCGAACCGAGGTATGCGCGCAACGCGGTGCGCTGCTCGCTCGCGAGCGCGCCGTCACGCAATTGCGCGTCGGCGCGAACGAGTTGCCGCGCGAGCGAAAGGGCCGCGCCGGGGGAGAGCGGGTCACCACTTGCGGTGAGCACGCGCACGGACCCTTCGATCGCCACGCGCGCGAGGAACTCGGTCCGAAGCCGCGATTTACCCGTGCCGGGCGGAGCCGTCACGATCACAGACCGCGCGACGTCTTCGTCGATGCACTCGTGCAGCGTGCCCTCGAGAAGCGACAACTCGCGATCTCGTCCGACGAACGGCGTTCGCTTGCCGAGCAAGGTGCGGTCGTCCGCTTCGGAGACATCCGCTGCGTGCAGTGCGTAGTACACACCCACCGGCTCGATGGCGTATCGCCCGGCCAGAAGCCGTGCCGTCGACTCGTCGGTCCACACGCCCGGGCGGGCGATGTCGCGCACGATCGCGACGGCGCGGTCGATGACCAGGCCCGTGGCGGTCTGGGCGTTTCGTTCGATCGTGCCCGCGGCGAGTGCGATCCCGCAGTCGGAAAACTCGCGCGCGATGGCCTTCGCGCAAGCGGCCGCGCGTGCGGCGCTGTCACCAGGGGCTTGTGCGGCACCGAGCGTGACGATGAGGGCGTCGGCCGAAAGCGCGAGTGCGTCGCCGTCGAACCGTCGCGCGATGGCGTCGATGGTGCGTCGGTGTGTATGCGTCCATGCGGTGTCGACAGTTTCGGTCGCGGCACTCGGCGCGGGCGATGCCACCAGGATCACGCTTCCGAAGCGCGCTTCGCGATGCGAGATCGTGAGTCGTCCGCTGGTGCTGCTGGTCGGAATGCCGGCACTCACGCCGCTCGCGACGACTGCGCCGAGTGCCCGCAGCAGTGCCGTGCCGTCGCTCGGTCGACGTCCCGGATCGCGTGACAGGAGCTGCGCGACGAGGTCGTCGAGCACGCTGCTCACGTCGCGACGGAAGGCACGCACGCGCGGGGGATCCTCGAGCAACAGCTTCGCGAGCACTGCGAACGCGTGTTCGCCGTTGAACGGGAGCTGGCCGGTCAGCGCTTCGAACCACACGACGCCGAGCGAATACAGATCGGCGCGGGCATCGATGCCGCGATCGGCCCGCGCCTGTTCCGGCGCCATGTACGCGACGGTGCCGAGGACGTGATGCGTGGAGGTCAACGCGTGGGTGCGATCGACGTAACGGGCGAGGCCGAAGTCGAGGATCTTCGCGCGTGCGACATCGCCGCCGCACAGAAAGATGTTGCTCGGTTTCAGGTCTCGGTGGATCAGCCCGCGTGCGTGCGCATGTGCGAGTGCTTCCGCGATGCGGCGCACGAGCGTGATCGATTCGTCGACCGTAAGCGGCGCTTTCGCGATCCGATGCGCGAGATCTTCCCCCTCGAGCCACTCCATCGCGATCCACGGCGCGCCATCGGCATCGATCCCGTCGCCGAGATACTCCACGATCGCGTCGTGACGAAGTTCCCGCAGCGCCCTCGCTTCGAGTTCGAACCGCGGTGCGCTGGCGTGCGCGGTCGGATGGAGCCGCTTGATGGCCGCGAGTCGCTCGGTGGCACGGTGGCGCGCGCGATAGACATCGCCCATTCCTCCGCGCGCGACCCACGTCTCGACCACGAACGGATTCGAATCGGCCAACTGCATCGCGTCGAGTATTCCGCTCCTCGTTGCGCGCGAGAAGAGCGCGCGCGCGATTGGCACACCGCGATATAGTCTCGTGCGAGCGCTACGTGGGGACAGGACGCACACCGAACAAAGAAGCCGCGACCGACATTCTGATCACGGGCGCGGAAGGGCACGCGGCGGGATGGCAGTTCGTCGTGCTCAGCAAGAGCGGCGCGGCCGTGCATCGGTTGCCGTCGTCCGGGACCGTCACGATCGGGCGCTCCGAAGAAGCTGGCATTCGCATCGACGACGGCTCGGTGTCGCGCCAGCACGCGGTGCTGCATCTCGGCCCTCCGCTCGAACTCGAAGACCTCGGGAGTGCGAACGGCACTCGCATCGGCGAACGCGCCGTCCAGTCGGGACGCCGCATCGAACTCCGCGCGGGGATGTTCGTGTACATCGGCCGCGCGATGGCCGTGGTGCAGCCGCTCGGTGCGGATGCGAGCGATGCCAGCGACGCAACGGACAACGGCCCCGTCGTGATCGCCGATGCATCGATGCGGCGGTTGCATCACCTCGCCAATCGCGTCGCGCAAGGTGACATCAGCGTGCTCTTGCTGGGCGAGACGGGTGTCGGCAAGGAAGTCTTCGCCGAGAGCATTCACAACGCGTCGCCGCGGCGCGCGAAGCCTTTGCTGCGACTGAATTGCTCGTCGCTCTCCGAGACGCTGCTCGAGAGCGAACTGTTCGGACACGAGCGCGGATCGTTCACCGGTGCGAATCAAGCGCGCGCCGGTTTGTTCGAGAACGCCGACGGCGGAACGATCTTTCTCGACGAGATCGGCGAACTCCCGCTCGGACTGCAAGCGCGTCTACTGCGGGTGATCGAAGACCGTCGCGTCCGCCGCGTCGGCGCTGCCAGCGAGCGTTCGGTCGACGTGCGCTTCATCGCGGCGACCAATCGCGATCTCACCACCGAGGTGAACGCGGGGCGCTTCCGACGCGATCTGTTCTATCGGCTCAGTGCGGCGACGCTCGTCATTCCGCCGCTGCGCGAACGCCCTTCGGAGATCGTGCCGCTTGCGAAGCGGTTTCTCGGGGAAGAAATGGCGCGGCTCGCGCGCGGTGCGGGGGCGTTCTCCGGCGACGCGATCGCGTGGCTGCAGCGTCACGACTGGCCGGGGAACATCCGTGAGCTTCGCAATGCGATTCAGCGCGCAGTGCTGCTCACGAGCGACGCGATCATCTCCGCGGACCATCTGCGTGGTGCCGACATCGCCGCGCTCGGTGGGGGCTCTTCGATCGGCATCATTCGAACCGACTCGACGCCGCCACCGCCGCCTTCGGTCGCGAGTGCGTCGCGCGAAGGGAACGACACGACGGGACTGCGCTCCGCGGTCGACGCCGCCGAGCGCGCACAGATCGTCGCGGCGCTCGAAGCCACGCGGGGGAATCAGACCGCTGCCGCGAAGAGACTCGGCATCGGACGTCGCACGTTGATCGACAAGATGATCCGACTCGGGATCGAGCGCGGTCGCAGGGCCTAGCTGCGATTCGCGCGGCTGCGTCGCGGTCAGTATCCGAGCGGGTTGTGTCCGGCGGTGTCGACGAAGGGTGCGCCGTTCTGCCATGCCACGCGATCGCGCATGAGATAGCGCGTGTGATCTCCGCGTCCGCTGCGTGCCGCCGCTGCGTAGATGATGTGGCGCGCCGTCCGGTCCTGGAATTCGGCGCCGCCCGGTCCGCCGAACGCGAAGCTCGGATGGTTAAACGTGCGAACGGTCTGCAAGATGCCGCGGTCGCCGCTGTTCACCATGTGCCAGTTGCCGGTGCCGCTCACGCAGAGCGGACCGCACGTACTCAGCGCATGTGCGGTCGCGTAATTGTCTTCCGCCCAGTGACCGCCGGAGAAGAGCATGTGATAGCGATTCGCCCCCGCGTCGTACCAGACGGCGGGATTCTCACGGACGTTGTCCTCCCACGTTCCCGCTCCGCCGAAGCCGTCCATGATCTCGACGCGCGTACCGGCAACGATGCTCCGCCAGGTCGCGTCGATCTGCGCACCCATGATGCGTGAGGGCACGCCGCCGCCGTACTGCTTCCAGAACACGTAGCGACGGCCGTCGTGATCGCGGAACAAGAACGGGTCGATGAAGTGCTGGCCCGCGCCTGCGGTCTGCCCCATCCCCACGTAATTCCAGACGCCGGTCGGAGTCGGCGATGTGAGCACTGCGAACGCGCGAGCGGACCATCCATCGGCGCCGTTCGTCGCGGCTGCTGCCGGTACCGAAACCCACATCACGTAGCGGTTGAGATTCGGTGCCCAGGCGATACCAGGCGCCCACCATGCACCGATGTGTTGCCCGTTCGCGCTGAGGCCGGTGAGATCGAATCGCGTGGCCGAGCGCTGATCGCTGAAGTGCACCCAGTCGCTGGTGCGCCATACGTGCGACATGCCTGTGCAGTAGACGTAGAAGGTCGCCTCGGCGTCGTTCTCGGAGAACACGGTCGGATCGGCGCAGGGCATCGGATCGGCGCCGTCGAGAAGCAATGCGCTCGTGGGCGTCGTCGGCGGCGTGACGCCCGAGTCGCGCACGGTGGTCACATCGGGTGCAGACGAATCGGTTCCGAAATTCGCATCGGTGCCCGTCGTCGCGTCGAAGCCGGTGAACGCATCGAACGGAACGTCGCCATCGGTGCCCGTCATCGCGTCGAAGGACGGGCCTGCGTCGAACACCGTGGCCGCATCGCCGTTGCGGGCCGCATCGCTCGCGCGAGAATCAGCCGAATGGTCGGCGTTCGAAACGTCCTCGAGGCCCAGGGACGTCGTCGCGCATGCCGCGAGAAGGACGGTGCCGAGAAGCGAGACGCTGCGGATGGCGGGACGAATGCGAAGCGAGTGGGGATTGCGCATGGACGACGGCAATCACTCTGCCACGCGCGTGCTTCGCATGTCGAAGTGTTCCGACCCGCGTGGGTTGCTCGTCCGTGGGAGCTGCGATCGCGTCAGTAACCGAGCGGGTTGTGTCCGGCCGTGTCGACGAAGGGCGCGCCGTTCTGCCACTGCACGCGATCGCGCATGAGGAACCGCGTGTGATCGCCGCGCGCACTGCGTGCAGCCGCCGCGTACACGATGTAGCGCGCCCCACGGTCCTGGAACTCCGCGCCGCCGGGGCCGCCGAACGCGAAGTCCGGGCTGTTGAAGGTGCGCACCACCTGCAAGATGCCGCGGTCGCCGCTGTCGACCATGTGATAGCTGCCGGCGCCGTTCACGCAGAGCGGGCCGCACGTACTCAGCGCGTGTCCGGTCGCGTAATTGTCTTCGGCCCAGTGCCCGCCCGAGAAGATCAGGTGATAGCGATCGCCGGTGGCCTCGTACCAGACCGCGGGATTCTCGCGGACGTTGTCCTCCCACGTTCCCGGGCCGCCGTAGCCGTTCATGATCTCCACGCGCGAACCCGCGACGATGGTGCGCCATGTGGCATCGACCGCGGCGCCCATGATGCGCGACGGGATTCCTCCGCCGTACTGCTTCCAGAACACGTAGCGGCGTCCGTCGTGATCGCGGAACAAGAACGGGTCGATGTAGTGCTCGCCCGCTCCTGCTGTCTGCGCCATGCCGCGGAAGATCCACGGGCCGGTGGGTGAGTCGGCGATCAGCACTGCGAGCGCGCGCGCGTCCCATCCGTCGGTGCCGCGCGTCGCACCGGCTGCAGGAACGGAGACCCACATGACGTACTTCGAGAGGTCGGGCGCGTACACGATGCCGGGCGCCCACCACGAACCCATCTCCATGCCGTTGGCACTCATGCCGGTGAGATCGAATCGCGTCGACGAGCGTTGGTCGCTGAAGTTCACCCAGTCGCTGGTGCGCCACACGTGCGACATGCTCGTGCAGTACGCGAAGAACACGTTGTCGGCGCCGTTCTGGGAGAAGACCGTCGGGTCCGCGCAGGGCATCGGCGATGTGCCGTCGAGCAGGAGCGCGCTCGTGGGTTGCGGCGTCGGGCCCGAATCGACCGGGCCGCCGGAGTCTTGCGGTGTGCCCGAGTCGGTCGTCGCGGGGACGTCGATGCCGATGTCCGCGTCGGCCGGCATGTCGGCATCGGGCGCTGCGTCGAGCGCATCGATCGGGGTGATCGCATCGAGCATCGTGTTGCCGTCGCGCGAGATGTTCGAGTCCGCGTTCGCGGTCGAATCACCCGCCGAAGCGTCGTCGCGCATCTGCGTCGTCGACCCGCAGGCCGCGAGCAGCGCCGATACGAAGAGCATCGAACCGACGGTCGAGAGCGGCCGCGAGGTGCTGTGTTTCATGGGATGGATGCGCATTTTCGCACGGAGGCGAGCGCCCTGTCGAAACCGATCGCGGGCGGCTACGACGTCGAGGGACGAGGCGTTCCGCGATCACGCGCGGCGAGCGCGACGCCGCCGAGCACGCACGCCATTCCGAGTGCCAGTTGCATCGTCAGCTGTTCGTGCGGTGGCGTGACGCCGAGCCAGGTCGCCAGTGCATCGCCCGCGCTGATCGCGATTGCGATGGTGAGAACGGGTTGGAGATAGATGAACACCGCCACCAGCGAACTCGGCGCACGCGCCATCGCGAAGGCATTGGCGCCGTATGCGAACGCGGTCGGGATCGCCACGACGTACGCGACCGCGAGCCAGGTGCGCGCGCTCCACGATGCGGCGTGGGTGACGATCGCGGGCACACCGAACGGCGCGACCATGACGGCCGCGAAGAGAAACATCCACGTGATGACCGAATACGCGCCGTACTTCGCCATCACGAAGCGACCGCGCACGAGATAGAGCGAGTACGACAGCGAGTTCACGAGGATCATCGCGTTGCCGACGACGTGTCCGCCCTGACCCGCGAGTCGCTGCGGACGGCTCACGATCAACGCGCCTGCCAACGCGAGAGCGAGTCCGCGCCACAGCCATTTGTGCCCGTGCTCGCGTCCCGTGAACACCGCGAGGGCGACGGTGAAGATGGGGATCGTCGATCCGATCACGGACGACTCGATCGCGCTCGTGTAGCGGAGCCCCCACGTGAACAGGATCTGATTCGCGACGAGGCCGGTGAGCGCGAGGACGGCTACTTCGCCGCGGATCTCGCGAGGCGGCACGAGCGGGCGTTTCGTGAGCTTCGCGATCAGCGCGAAGAAGAGCGCGCCGCCGACCAGGCGGAACGTCACCAATGCGACCGGGGGAACGACGTTGACGGTGACCTTGCCGACGATCGACCACGTGGCGAACGCGATCTGGACTCCCGTGAGGGCGAGAACCACCGCGCGTCGTTGCGCGGCATCGTCGGCGGATGGGGCAGGGGAAGAAGTACTCACGCGCTCAGGCGCGCGGCGCGACACTCGGCGAGCCGCCACCGGTGCGCGGCGGCGCGATGCTGCCATCACGCTCGTAGCGCTCGAAGAGACGGCCCCACTGCGTGTTGCTGCGCCAGTCCTCGAAGGTCTTCTTGTCCTTCATCGGCCAGCGGTAATAGTCGTGATAGGCCTCGCTGCCGGCGATGAACACGTTCACGAGCGGCGTGTGGAAGAACAGCTTCTGGAAGCGCTTCATCGGCCCGAACCACATGAGGTCGCCGACCATCGACGCGCCGTTGTCGCCGACTTCGAAGCCCCACGACTCGTTCGAGATGTCCGCGCCGACGATCTCGATGTCGCGCGGATCGCCAACGCCGAGGCCGTCGTTGTGCGCGACGTTGATGTACTCGAGTGACATCGGATCGAAGCCCATCATCTTGGCGGCGATTGCATCGATCGCGACCTGATCGTTCGACGCGAGCATGTAGTCCTTGATGACGGGATACATCGTGCGCGGTCCCGGGCCGTTGCCCGCGGTGGTGCCGTCCATGATCGCGAAGATGCCCGAATGGATCTCTTTCTGAACCGCGAGGAGGTCGACCAGCGTGCGGTGGATCCAGCTGTGGGTGTAGTGCCGCTTCGTGTTGAGCAGACCGCCGAACGCGTTCTTCATCGCGCCCGTCGTGGTCGTGTAGATGTGGCACTTCACCGTCGGGAGATGAATGATGTTCTTCCCTTCGAAGTAGTCGGGGATGCGGATCCCTTCGGGGAAGATGTTGTCGAGCACGTGCATCTTCGCCTTGGGGCGGTACTCGATCCACCGCATGTCTTCCTCGCGGAAGTTGAACTTCACGGGGATGTCGTACTTCTTGAAGATCGGAACGTACTTGTTCAGGTCTTCACCCTTGAACGCGTCCGTCACGACCGTCTTGTTCTGCACGCAGACGATGTCGTTGTAGCCGCTGTGCTGCAGCGCGAGCACGGTGCCTTCGAGTTGCCACGGCGTCGTGTTCGCGCCGGGGAAGGGGTAGTGCCAGGAGATGTTGTCCTTGAGGATGGTGGTGGCGTTCTTGTCGAGCGCCTTTTCCATCTCGGCGAGGCCGCAGAGCTTCTCCATGTCCTGGAGGATCGTTTCGGGCTTCACCTTGAGAACGGCGACTTTGCTCTTGGCCATGTGAGTTGCTCCTGAAATGCCCGCGCTTCGATGCGCGACTCGTGAATCGCGGCACGTATGCCGCACCGCGCAGCGCAGTGCAACGGGCCAGAATGCCGAACGGTCGTTCCCCGGGGGTGAACGGATGCGGTACGAAGGGCCATGACGACGCCTTCGTTCGGTCCTCTCGTCGATGCGGGCTCGCTCGCGGCCCACTTGCTCGATCGCGATCTGCGGGTGATCGACCTGCGCTGGTATCTCGGCGGAAGGAGCGCCGCGGACGAATACGCGAAGGGTCACATCCCGGGCGCGGTGCGGATCGATCTCGATCAGGACCTCACTGCGCGCAAAGGTCCCGGGCGTCACCCGATTCCAGGCGGAGGTCAGCTCGAGCGCGCGATGCGCAAGGCCGGTGTGGATGCCACGACGCGCGTGGTGGTCTACGACGATGCGGGCGGATCGATCGCGGCGCGGTTGTGGTTTCTGTTGCGGCTCTTCGGTCATGCGCGGGTCGCAGTGCTCGATGGCGGATTGCAGGCGTGGCTCGCAGCCGGTGGCGCCTTGGACACGGCAACGCCGGAGCCCCCCGAGGGCGACTTCACGGCAGCGCCGCCCGACAGCGATGCCGTGATCGACAAAGAGGGCGTCATCGAGTTGCGCGACGAGTCCGGCGCGTTGCTCCTCGATGCGCGCGCGCCGGAGCGATATCGCGGCGAGAGCGAGCCGATCGATGCGCGTGCCGGGCACATCCCTGGTGCGCTCAGCGCGCCGTGGCAGGGCAACGTCGTCGATGGCAGGTTCCGCTCGCCCGACGAACTGCGCGCGCGCTTCGAAGCGCTCGGCGTGACGAAGGGACGCGAGGTCGTCGCGTACTGCGGCTCCGGCGTAACGGCCTGTCACAACGTGCTCGCGATGAACATCGCGGGGCTCGCTCCGCCGAAGTTGTACGAGGGGAGTTGGAGCGACTGGTCGCGAGATGATTCGCTGCCGGCCGCGACGGGGGAGAAGCCGTAGGAGAAGAGTCGACCTCACCCGCGCTGCCGCGCGCCCCTCTCCCTCCGCCCGCGCGTGACACGCGTACTCGAGGCGTCGTCGAGAGAGGGGCTCGAACGACGAAGCGTGAACGAGGACGGCGACGTGGTGGTGCGGCGGATTGATGACGTGGCCACTCGTGGGGGGTGCGGGCGGCGGTGCGGTATTGACAGCATGCTGTCGATGCGCGCGCCGGCGCCGACCTCACCCTCGCTGCTTCGTGCCGATCCCACTAAGTGCATTGCGCACTCAACGCTTGCGACGCTGTACTACCTCGTTCCCGGTTCTCGCCTCGCGCCGCCATCGTTCCAGCCCCTCTTTCGA